>NZ_JACYFG010000003.1 GCF_014803405.1 Pelagicoccus enzymogenes | reverse complement strand
CGACGGCGGCGAGTCCTCCGAAGAGGTGCAGGGGGCGGTCCTTGTAGTTCTTGAGGAAGTGCACGGTGAGCATGTCGAAGAACCCGCGAGCGAAGCGCTTGACCCCGTACTTGGAGACGCCGTGCTGGCGCGCGTGGTGGGTGACGACGATCTCGGCGCAGCGGTATCCCTCGATGGATGCGAGGCAGGGGATCATGCGGTGCATCTCCCCCTGCAGCTTGACGGCCTTGACGACCTCTGAGCGGTAGCACTTGAAGCCGCAGTTGTGGTCGTGCAGCTCGACTCCGTTGAGCTTGGAGACCATCTTGTTGAAGACGCGGCTGGGCAGGACCTTGTGCCAGGGGTCGTGGCGGGTCTGCTTGTATCCGGAGACCAGGTCGTAGCCCTCGGCGAGCTTCTGGAGGAAGCGGGGTATCTCCACGGGATCGTCCTGCAGGTCGGCGTCCATGGTGAAGACGACGTCTCCGGTGGCCCGCTCGAATCCGACGGCGAGGGCGCGAGCCTTGCCGACGTTTGCCCGCATCCTGACGGCCTTGACCTCCTCGGGGAAGGCGTCGGCGATGTCGCGCATGCGCTGCCAGGTGGAGTCGGTGCTGCCGTCGTCGACGAAGACGACTTCCAGGCGCTTGCCGAGCTTGCGGGTCTGGGAGCGTATGCCTTCGAAGAGGGGGCCCAAGGTGGCTTCCTCGTTCATGGCCGGGATGACGAATGATAGTGTTTGTTGGTGCATTTTCTTTATCTCAGTGAGCTTCAGGTGTGTTTGAGTGTGATGCCTCCCGTATCGCATGCGCTGCGCCAACTTAAATCCTATGTTTTGTAAACTGCTGGTAATTAGGGATTAAAATAAAAAGCCCTCTGCTCGCATTGAGGTGCGAAGGCAGAGGGTAAAGTAAAAGTTACTGTGTTTGGACTGAACTTTTTCAGAGACAGTAAATTTTACTGCATGCTCAGGATCCTGATTGGAAGCGCTTCATTTTGTTGTAGATGCTCTTTTCGGAAATGCCCAGCATCCGGGCGCTTTCGGCTTTGTTGCCTTTGCAGTGTTCGAGGGTTTGCTCGATAGCGATTTTCTCGATTTCGCTCAGCGTTTTGCCGGCCAAGCTCGGAGTCGCGGTTGAGGCCTGGCTTTTGGCTGCCCTCAGTTCCGCGGGTAAGTCTTCGCC
Organism: Pelagicoccus enzymogenes; assembly: GCF_014803405.1. Taxonomy (NCBI): domain Bacteria; kingdom Pseudomonadati; phylum Verrucomicrobiota; class Opitutia; order Puniceicoccales; family Pelagicoccaceae; genus Pelagicoccus; species Pelagicoccus enzymogenes. Next base: position 56,926 of record NZ_JACYFG010000003.1, on the reverse strand, counting down.
TTGGATGCTGTCCTCCTCTTCGCGGAGGGTGAAGGCCCGCTCGATCACGTTTTCCAGCTCGCGCACGTTGCCGGGCCAGTCGTGGGCCTGCAGGGCTTGGGCAGCTTCGACGCTCAGGCTGGGAGCGGGTGAGGCTTCTCGTTTGGCTGCCCTTTTCAGGAAGTGTTGGGCGAGCAGGAGGGTGTCGCCGGGACGCTCGCGTAGGGGCGGCATGGTAATGGGCAGGACGTTGAGGCGGAAGTAGAGGTCCTCTCGAAACCCGCCGTCTTGCGACATCTGTTGCAAGTCTCGGTTGGTGGCGGCAATGATGCGCACGTCGGCCTCGTGCTGCTTCTCGCCTCCGACGCGGTAGAAGGTTCGTTCTTGGATGAAGGAGAGGAGCTTAGGCTGCAGGTCGAGCGACATTTCGCCGATCTCGTCGAGAAAGAGCGTGCCTCCGTGGGCGAGCTCCACCTTGCCGAGGCGTTTTTGGATGGCCCCGGAGAAGGCTCCTTTTTCATGGCCGAACATTTCGGATTCCAAGAGATCTTTTGGTAGTGACGGGCAGGATACCGTGATGAAGGGCTTGTCGGCTCGATCGCTGATGGAGTGCAGGTAGCGAGCCATGACGCCTTTGCCGGTTCCGCTTTCGCCATTGATGAGAACCGAGTTCTTGGACTTGGCGATCCGGTTGCCGATCTTGAGGATGCGGGCGATGGATGGGGCGTCGCCCACGAGGGGACTGGATCCGAGGGAGGGGGCGGAGTTGACAGCCTCGCGCAAGCCTTCGTTTTCTCGGCTGGCTTTGGCGAGTTGCATGGCCTTGCGCACGCTGAGGCAGAGTTCGTCTGGATCGAAGGGTTTTGTGAGGTAGTCGAAAGCGCCCTGCCGCATGGCTTCGATGGCGTTGCTGGCGTCATTGACGTTGGTGAGAATGACAACCTCGGTGTTTGGAAATTTTTTCTTGATGGCGCGCAGGCAATCCATTCCCGAAACCTCAGGCATGACCATGTCGACCAAGCAGACGAGCGTGTCCTCGTTGACGTTATCGAGCAGCGCTTTGCCGCTTTCGTAGACAGTGACGTAGAGGCCGGCTGCTTCGAAGGAGTGGGCTACGAGACGTTGCACGACGACGTCGTCGTCGGCGGCCAGGATAGAGGGAAGCTTGGCTGTGCGTGGCATCGAAAGCTAGGAGGCGGTTCTTTTGAGCGTGAAGGTCGAGGCGGATCCGCTTTCGACCTCGTGGTCCTGGCGGTCGACGGCGACCGTTTCGCCGAAGGACTCGATGCAGCCGTGTATCAGCCCGTCGGCGACGCCGGCGAAGGGGCGATTCGAGCTGTAGCTCATGATCAAGGTATCCTTATCGGGCCGCTCGCATTCGAAGTGTGGAAGGCGGGCTTCAGGATAGAGTTTGCGGACCTCGGTGTGGATGACGGTTTCGATGCCTTCGAGGATGTCGAGGGGATCGGTGTGGTGCTCCAGGAAGTGGGGGAATTTCTTTTGAAACATCGAGTAGAGATGTCGTCCGAAGGTGGTTAGCAGGTCGTTTAGATCGATGCCGGTGCGTTTGCTGAGCACTGTAACCATGCCGACCAAGTCTTGATGTGGGTAGTTGCCGACGGAGGTGAAGGACATGGGGCAACCTTTCCCCTTGTGGGTGGTGAGCTCGTCGAGAATCTCGATTCCGAAACGTTCCTCCACCATCTCGAGGAATTCTGTGAATATGATACCTTTCATGCGCGGTCGTGGGTCGGTTGGTTTTTTATGTGTTCAAGAATGCTTCCAAACGGGCCCGCAAGGTCGCGTAGTCTTCGTGGAGAGTTTTCAACTGAGCGTCGACCACTTGTTCGCTGGCCTCGTTTCCTATGAGTTTGCTGAGCTTCGCGCAGGATTCGCCGAATGCGTTGGCTCGAAGGTTGAAGGACGAACCGGAAAGGTTGTGAAGGCACTCTCGAGTGCTGGTGGGATTGTCCGCCTTGACCAGCTGGGTGAGCTCTTCCATCAGGCATTTGGTTTGTTTGGAAAATTCGGATACGACGAGCTTGGATAGTTCGAAGTTGTGGGAGAAGAGTGAGAGGAGTTCGAGCTCGTCGAAAACGTTTGAGGTTTTGCCGTGGGCTGCTGTTGTTGCAGGCGTTTGGGTCTTTTGCTTCAGTTTTAGGCAACGGGAGACTTCCGCTTCAAGTTCGCTACTCAGCAGTGGCTTGGGGATATATCCATTCATCCCTGCCTGGAAGAAGGTATCGATCTCTCCTTCGCCAGCGTTCGCGGTTACGGCGATGATAGGCGTTGCGATGCCGTTGGACCTGATCATGCGGGTCGCTTCGACGCCGTTGACGCTAGGCATCCTAATATCCATCAGGATGACTTCAAAGCTAGAGTGTTTCAACTTTTGGATACAAGCTGAAGCGGAAGTGGTTACCTCTACGAGAGCACCCAACTTGCTCAGCATTGACTCCGCTACCTGAAGGTTGATTGAATTATCGTCGATGACGAGGCATCTAATTCCCTTGAAAGGGAGATTGGCTGCAGAATCGTCGGGGAGTGGATCGGGAGCGAGGGCGCGCAGCAGGCGGTAGGTGCGCACAGGACGATCTATGTATGCGACTCCCGGCTCGTTCCCCGCCTCGGACTCTCTGTGCAGATAGACGAGGGAAGCGCCTTTTTCACGTAAGGCACGGTCCCGCTTCTCCTCGGCTTCGCTAGGCCGGTTTTGGCCGAGTGGAAGAAATCGGAAAGCGAGGAGGTCTCCTTTTTGCGACAGCTTTTCCCATTCTTGAGACGCTTCGAGGGTATCAATTACTTGGCACCCAAGGCGCTGTAGTCTTTCGGCGAGGCGCTTTGCCTGACGATTGTCGCTGGAAAGTACGGCGCAATGTTTTTCTGGATACGATAGCGCTTCGATAGAAGCTTTCTTCGAGGGAATGCTAAGGCGGAAGGTGCTTCCCTTCTTCAAGGCGCTGGTTGCGGTGAGCTGTCCGCCCATGGCTTCGGCTATGCCTTTGCTGATGGAAAGTCCGAGTCCGGAGCCGCCCTCTCTTTGGTAGGATAGGCTATGGCTGGATTCGTAAGATTTGAATATTTTTTCTATTTCTGTATCGGAAATACCGATACCTGTGTCCGAAATTTCAAAGATCAAGTCGTTCTCGGTCGCTTGCACGCTCAGCATTACTTCTCCTTGATTCGTGAAATTCACAGCGTTTTCGAGGAGGTTGAGGATCGCTTGTTTTAGGCGCGCTGCGTCACCGAAGGCGTATTGGGGAACGTTCCTTGCGACGGCGAACCTCAGTTCGATACTCTTGGGGTCGGCTTTTCCTTTGATGTAGTCGAGGCAACTGTCCAGGAGCTCGTCGATGGAGAAGTCTTTCTCCTTGAGCTCAAGCTTCCCTGACTCGATCAGGGATATGTCGAAGATCGAGTTTGCGAGGGTGACGAGGCTATCGGCGCTGCTCTTGATCGATTGGGCGTAGTTAAACTGGTCTTCGCGCAAGTTGGATTCGAGTAGGATCCTGCTCATTCCGACAATGCCATTCAGGGGAGTGCGTATCTCGTGGCTCATGTTCGAGAAGAACTCCGACTTGGCGCGAGCTGCCTTGATCGCCTCGTCGCGGGCTTTTTGCATGTCTGTGATATCGCGCCCAGTTCCTCGATAGCCACGAAACCGCTGGTGTGGGTCGATCTTGGGCACCGCGCTGATGGTGTGCCATTTCAAGTTACCCGATTTGTCGCGGCATCGGAGGGCTTGGCCTTTGAAGGTTTTCCTCTCCTTGAAGAGCTCTATCAAGTAGTTGATGCTGTCTTGATCATCGTCGGACTGGTTGGCGAAGATGGATACGAGAGGGAAGCCTACAAGGTCCTCGATATCGTACTCCAAGGAGTCGCTCGCTTGTTCTGAAAGGTAAGTGAGGGTGAGGCTTTCGTCCGTTTCCCAAACGTATTCTCCTGCGGCTTGAGTTACGTCCTGGAAGCGCTTTTCCGACTCCTGCAATTGGGCGGCTTGCAGCAGGGCTTCGTTCTTTTGTCGCTCGATGATCTTGGTTCGTTCGGCGACCCTTTTCTCGAGCTCTTTGGTGAGCGACTTGAGCTCCTCGTTGGCGAGGTAGAGTTCTCGGCTTTTGCTCTCCAGCAGCGCTTCGGCTTCTTTGCGGCTTTGCTTCTCGCGCTGGTATTGCCTTTTCCAAATCTCTAGCTGTTCGTCGTCGGGCATCGGATCTGGAGAGGGGGTGGCTGGGGCGAGCGATCGTTTACGGGCAAGTTGATTGGAATGACCAAACTGTGAATACGATCTGGGAAATATCAACCTGCAGAGGCAAGCTATCTCTGGGTTGCGGCGTGCGGGAGTTTGCTCTTACTGCTTGGCTGCGGGTCACGAGGGCTCGTCCTAGAGTGGGAAAGTGAGCTTCACGGTTGTCCCTTGATCGCTGGGGGCGATGTCCTCGCCAGCCTCCACGGAAGCGATGCTGATGGCTCCGCCGCTTTTTTCGACGTAGCGTTTGACGAGCGGCATGCCAAAGCCGGTGCCGGCTTCGTCGCCGGTTCCCTTGCGAGAGGTTTTGGCTGCGTCCTTGAAGACGTTTTTGAGGATTTGCGGGGGCATGCCGATTCCGTAGTCTCGAACCTCGATGACGCAGAATTCTTCGCTGTCGTCCTTGCGGGCGCGGACTTCGATCTTGCTGCCTTCGTGGGAGAACTTGATGGCGTTGGTGAGCAGGTTGTTGAGGATGTTGTGCACGAGCACGACCCGCTTTACCTCAAGCTGCAGGTCCTCGGGGGCTTCGAGGGTGAGCGTCAGGCTCTTCTTGGATAGCCGTTCGCCAAGGGTGCTGCGGGCTTCCTCGAAGGCTTCTGCTACGAGGACAGTCTCGCTCTTGAACTGCTTGTTCGTCTTTACCAAGCTGTGCTCCTCTCGAACGTGGGTGACGATGTCGAGGGCGCTTTGGCAGCAGTTGAGCACGCTTTTCAGGGTGGGCTCCTCCACGGGCTTGCCGAGGCTGAGCTTTAGGTCGAGCAGGCTGTGGGCGGCGAAGATGGGGTTGACCAAGTCGTGGCAGAGCACGCGCAGCAGGGCCTTTTGTTCGGCGATCTGAGCTGCGTTCTCCAGACGGAGACGATGCATTTGGATGTGTATTCGAACTCTGGTTACGAGTTCCTCTGGGTAGAAGGGCTTGAGCAGGAAGTCGACGCCTCCGGCTTTGAGGGCGGCCACCCGCTTGCTCGGATCCTTCTTTGCCGAAAGGAAGAATACGGGAATGCTTTGGGAAACGGGGGCTTTCTTGAGGGATTCGCAGGCGGAAATTCCTACGTCGCTCTCCGCATTGTCCTCCAGCAGGATGAGGTCGGGCGTGTTGCGTGGTATCTGGCTGAGGAGAGCGGGCAGGTCGGCGAACAATTCGACGGAGCAGGGGAGGTTTTGCTCGAGGCTGTATTTCGCAATGTTTCGAGTGGATGAACTGTCATCCAGTATGAAGATATTGAATACTCCTTTTCTTTTAGCCGTCTCGCTCATGCTAGCAATCCTTCAAACTTGCGTAAACCTCATCCACTAGGGATTCGATTTCAGTTACTTCCTTGTACAGCTGATTCGCGTTGAGCTTGAGCTGCTTTTGAATCGGGTGGGCGCCGGGCTTGCAGAGGGCTTTCAGGCGCGGTGGGTCGATCAGGTAGTTGGCGAGGGATCGGGCGTAGTCGAGCAAGCAGATGAGCGGGTCCTTGCTTTGGGCGGGCGCGTTGTTTTGGGTTTCCACCCGCTTGCAGAGCTCGGGAGGGAAGTCCCAGATTTGCAGGAGCAGAGCGCCTGCCTTGTGGTTGTTGAAGCCGATGGTCATGAGCTCCCATTCCTTTTCCGGAATGAATCGGTCCCAGAAGACCTCGATTTGGCGGGCGTGCAGGATCTCGTTGATGACGACGCGCCCGATGCTGTGCAGAAGGCCGTAGAGGTAGGCTTCGTCGCTGTCGAGTCCGAGCGTCTTGGCTTGGCGCTCGAGGAAAACGGCGGTGAAGTAGCTGTAGCGCCAGTAGCTGTCGGCGGTGATGCCGTAAGACTCGAGATCGCGCATGAAGACCTGTTTGGAGAGGGCCATGCCGACGAGCTTGAGGGCTTGGTTGTAGCCGACTTTTTGCAGGGCGGTGGCGATGCTGTCGCTCTTTTCGGAGAAGCCGTAGAGGGGGCTGTTGCTGATCTGGACGATGGTGCCGGAGATGGCGCCGTCGGACTGGATGAGGCGCTCGGGCTCCGAGATGTCGGTGTTCAGGTCCTTGAGGACCGCGTCCAGCTTGGAGAGCACAGCCATGTTGCCGTGGAGCTCTCCGATGCTCTTCACGGTTTCTTCAAAACTGCTTTCGGAAGGTGGGGTTTCCATTTTGCTCGCGTCCCTAGGATATCGGCAGATTGCCTAGCGGCTTTTGGGGTTTTTTACGGTCAGAGGGTGCGCTCTCTTTGGAGTGATTGGGGAGGGAAGCCTATTCGGTTCCTTGGCTGGAGGGGGGGCGGTTCTGCTCAGCTTCAGGCAATCGGTAGCGGCTCCCACGTACCGATGCAGAACGTAGGGCTTGGGACCGATGGCGAAGAAGGCTGCCAGCGTTTGCTCGATCCGGATCGCGGTTTGCAGCGAAGCGTTGAACTCTAGGTAGTAGGAGTGGGCTTTGTCTTGGTAGAAGGCTTCCAGCCTAGCTCCCGAGCGCAGCGTTTGGTCGAGAAAATAGGTCAGCAGTTTTTGCAGCTGAGCGAGGGGACTTAGGACTTGGGGTGGGGAGGCGCGCTTGGCGTTGTGGTGGGCCTCGATGAGGAGGAAACGGTTGATAAGGGTCTCGCCGAACTTTAGGAGCGTGGGGTCTTCGTCGTGGATCGCGTTTTGTCTGTTCATGGGGTTTGCTTAGAGTTGGCGGATTGGGCGGGTAACAGACGCCGGTCTCCGGTCGTGTTGATTTCAGCTTCAAGGAAGGGGGCTTGGGGGTACGGTCAACAGGAGCGGGCGACTTTCCGGGAATTTTTAGACCTCCGCTTGGCGGGTCGCTTCTGTTCGTTGCCAATGGGAACAGAAGGGTGCTAAATAGTTGTAAATTGCGGTGGCAGTATTTTCATCCTTTGAGGGCGGGGTTGTATTTGCTGCCGCCTGCTCTAAGCTCTGCCTCCAGAGCCGGCAGTTTTGCCGGAGTCCCTTTCTAAGCCTTTTTCCGCTGCGATCTTGTTGAAATTTGTAAAGCCCGCTTGGTTTGCGGTTCTTCCGCTATTGCTCGTTTCGCTGCCGCCCTTGGAAGGGGCGCCGGGAGACGGGGTGGACGAGCGCGAGATTTTCCCGACCTTGGCCCTCAAAGTTCTCAAGTACGTGGAGTGGGACGGTCAGGCCAAGGTGGAGTTGGGGCAACGGATTCGCGTTGGGGTGTACGATCGTACCCGCGGGAAGGGCTACCTGCAGATGTTTTCGGAGTTGTGTGACAAATACCCCTTGGCTTACGAGCTGGTGGAATTGTCGGGCGCGGCAGTGGACGACCTTGATTTCGATTTGGTTTACATTGCGGGCAAGTCGAAGCTGCCGTTGGATTTGTTGGATTCCTTGGCGGGCAAGCCGGTTTTGGTGATCGGGGAGCATGACAGCATTTTGGAAAAGGGCGGCATCATCCGGCTGCAGGTTTCCTCGCTGCGCAAGCCGGAGTACGGGATCAACCTGAAGCGAGCGAAGGATTCGGGCATCAAGATTGAGTCTAGGCTATCGAGGGGGGCGGTGGAGTTGATCCGGTGATGAGGGCGCTTTTTTCAAGCATTTGGGCGAAGCTGCTTCGCCGCGTCAGCGACTATTCGCTGAATCGCAAGATCGCCTTGATCCTCGGGCTTTCGGGATTGGGCCTGATCCTTATCACAGTGGTGCTTTTGGCGGTTTTTGACTATGCGTTTTCGAGGCGGGCGATCGTAAGCCAGTACCAGTCGTTGGGGGAAGTTATCGCCATGGATACGACGCCACATTTAGACTTCGAAGATTCTATTGGGGCTGAGAAGATGTTGCGGGCTTTCTTCAAAAACGAAGGACTTATCTACGGTGCTGTCTTTGATCGCTACAGTGTAAAACTCGCCAGTATCGGTGAAATTCCTGATGGATTTGCACCGCGATTCGAGTCGCAGGGCTATGTTGAACTGTCCTACTTGAAGAGTCGTATTGAAGTCATGGAGCCGGTTGGTTCTCTTGAAACTGGAGAGCGATTCGGAACGGCTCTCAACGAGAACGCTTTATTGGATTCGCCGGGAGGCTATGTCTACCTGGTGGGGGACTTAGGGCCGATTTACGAAGCGTTTGCGGTCAAGTCTTTGCTCTTCGTCCTGTTGTTAGGCATGGGCGCCGTGCTCGTCATTTGGATCGCCTCTCGCATGAGCCGTCTCATCACCGTGCCCATTCTCGAGCTGGCTCAGACGGCCCATCGCATTTCCCAAGATCGCGACTTTTCCAAGCGGCAGAACAAGGTTTTCAACGACGAGACGGGAGTCTTGGTCGATGCCTTCAACCAGATGTTGGAGCAGATCGAGGAGAAGGGGGCGATCATCCGGTCGAACGAGGAGCGCTTCCGCGAGTATTTCGAACTCGGAGTCGCGGGCATGGCCATCTTGGATAGCTCGGGACGTTTCGTGGAGGCGAACAAGCGTTTGGGCGAGTTGCTGGAGACGGACGAGACGTCGCTTTTGGAGACCGTTTTCGACGATTGGGTGGTGCCGGCAGAAGCAGAGAAAGAGGTGGGACCCTTCCAAGCCTTGAAGGAGCGCTGCCAGCCCGGTTTCAGCGAGGAGCGCTGGCTGAAGGGCAAGGGCGGAGTGCAGATTTTCGCTATCATCTCGGTGCGGCGTTTGGCCAAGGTCCTAGGAGAAACCGATTCCCTTTACCTAACCCTCATCCAAGACATCTCGGACCGCAAGAAAGCTGAAGAGGCTCTCCTGGCTTCCAAGCAGGCGGCGGAGGAAGCGAATCGTTCCAAGGACGAGTTTCTCTCGGTCATGAGCCACGAGTTGCGCACGCCGCTCAATCCGATCATCGGTTTCGTGGACCTGCTCATGCTCACGGAGCAGAATGAGGAGCAGATGGGAATGCTGAGTTCGATTCGGCGCTCCAGCGAGCACCTGCTCAATTTGATAACGGACATACTCGAGTTTACGCGAGCTCAAGGGGGGCGTTTGGAGGCGAATCCGGAAGCTTTCGATTTACCGGACCTTTGCCGCAACGCCATGGACATAGCGGAGCGCAGCGGCGCTGCGAACGGAATCGAAGTAGCGTTGCGCACCCTTGACTCCAAATGCGTCCCGGAAGGCGTTCAGCTTTTCGCCGATGCGGGCAAGATCCGCCAGGTGGTCATCAACTTCCTTTCCAACGCGGTCAAGTACAACAAGGACGGCGGCAAGGTATGGCTGGACGCAAAGGTTGTGGAACTGCCCGGAGAAAAGGTGGAAGTGTGTATTCAAGTTGAGGATACGGGTTTGGGGATCAGTCCGGAAATGCAGGAGTTTATTTTCGAGCCATTCACCCAGTTGGACATGTCCCTGCAGCGCAAGCACGAGGGAGTGGGGCTGGGGCTTTCGATCTGCAAGCGCATTGCCGAGTGCCTCGATGGAGAGATTTCCGTATCGAGCGAGGTCGGAAAGGGCTCGGTCTTCTCCTTGTCGGTACCGGTGCGTTACGTTTACGACGAGCGGTTTGGAGAATCGGGAGACGCGCCGAAACTCGTTCCGCGCTCGCCGGAGTTCGGGGTCAATCGCGTTCTGTTGGTGGAAGACGACGTCGAGAACATGAAGCTTGTGGAAGCGAAGCTCCGCAAGTTAGGGGTTCCCTTCGAGTGGGCCAAGAACGGGCTCGTGGCCACGGAGAAGCTCCGCGACAGCCACTACGATCTGGTGCTCATGGATGTGCGCATGCCGTTGATGGACGGCTTGGAGGCGACCAAGGTGATCCGCGAGTCAGAGACTGAAAGAAGCTCGGGACGCAGGGTTCCGATAGTAGCGATGACGGCCCATGCGTCAGAGCGGATGCGGAGCGAATGTCACGAGGCGGGGATGGACGGCTACTTGTCGAAACCCGTGCAGTTCGAGCAACTGGAGTGCTACCTCAAGCGCTACCTCGCTAGCTCCAGCTAGGGCGCGCCGGCCTCTTTACGAGGCGGCTGAGGCGCGACTGAAGCGCTTCTAGGGATTTTTGTAGCGCGGGCGAAATTTGGCAATCAGCCGCAAACACGGGGCGTTTCCCGACTGTGCAGCTTGCCGTACCGAAGCCTGCGCCGCCCTGCAGTTTCTATGAATTTGGCGAACCGAACATCAAATCCATGTTGAACATGAGCGCTGAAGTACTTACTTTTCCCGATAGATCTAACGAACCGATGACCTCCTCCAACACCGCTAGCAAGTCCCTCTCGGAGACAGAGCTCGTGCAGGCAGGCTATCGCTACGCTCTCTCCATTGCCCGTCATCATCAGGATGCGGAAGACTTGGTGCAGCAAGCGTGGCTGAAGCTGATGCGTGCCTACGGCCGAGTCGAGGGCACTCCCGTCCTCTTCAGGACGATCCGCAACCTTTTTTATGACATCAAGCGCCGCGACAAGATCGTGCAGTTTGAGCCACTCGAAAAATCTCCCGAACCCGGCAAGGGCGAGTCCAACGGCGTGTCCCTCGACATGGAGCTGGTGCTCGGCAAGCTTCGAGCCGAGGAGCGGGAAGCAATTTATCTAAATGTAGTCGAGGGGTTTACGGCTACGGAAATATCAGAACAGACGGGTTCCCCACGGGGCACCATTCTCAGTCACATCCACCGCGCTCGCCAGAAGTTGGCGAAGGCCTTCGGTGGAGAGTTTCGTGACGCAACGAAGAAGTAATCTCGCTTCGATATTCAAAATGACTACCGACGATCAACAGTTAGACCAGAAGATCCGCGATTGTTTCATGGCGGAAAGCCTCTCGGCAGCTTCGGTTCAGACGATCCTTGCCCGAGGGAAGAAGGCGAAGGAAATTCACGACAGAGCATGGTGGCGCCCTTGGCTGCCTGTGGCAGCCGCTGCTGCCTTCGTGATGCTGGTTTCCTTCCAGATCGGCAAGAACTACGACGTTTCCAAGTTCGCAACCAAGGTGGCCGGCGAAATCGCCATGCGCCATAACGGGGTGCGACCTTTCGACGTGGAGGCCCATTCCTTTGACGAGGTTCAAAGCAGCCTCAAGGACTTGGCTTTCTCCGTGACGCCTCATGTGAAGCAAGGTTTGCTCTCCGCCTACGAAGTAGTGGGTGCTCGCTACTGCTTTCTCGAAGGGCAGCAAGGCGTGCACATGAGGGTCCGCAACCGCACCACCGGCGTACTTTGCACGCTCTACGTCGCTTCGTTGAACGGATCCTTGAAAGAACTGAAGGCTTCCGATCGCGAGGTGCACCTAGCGGCCAATGACGTTACCATGTGGGAGGACGGCGACCGTTTGTTCGCCTTAGTGGAATAGGCCTAACGAGTCCTTGAGTAATTTTAAAAGACTGTGAAAAGGGTGACCCGAGCGCTAGGCTGGGTCGCCTTTTTTGTGATGGCGCGCGTACTGGTTCTCAGCAAGATAACGCCAATCTGCGCTATCAACTTTCTAATTCCATGCCTAAGCTTCTCATCGTAGACCCGCTCGACCTTTCTCTGCCTTCGGGGGACGGCGGCGTGCTATGGAGTTCTCGCTCTTGCTACGAAGCGTGTTTGCGCAATGTGGAGGACGTCGTCTTCGAGTACACCACTGCCAAGGATGCCGAGCTTTGCCGCCGGGCTTCGCGGGCGGATGGCGTGATACTGGGAGGTTCCGAAGCGTCGGCGTGGGAGGACACCGCTTTCAACGACCACTTGCTCGACCTCATCGCGATCTGCAAGAATAACGAGATTCCCTTCTTCGGCATCTGCTACGGAGCTCAGTTGCTGGGCCGGGCCTTGGGAGCCCACGTCGCCCGCCATCCGGAAGGAATCGAGTTAGGCGCTCCGGCAATTCGAATTTCGGAAAAAGGGCGGCAGCATTTTATTTTCGACGACGTCGAGGGCGCTTGTATCTGGTCTGTGGAGACGCACAACGATGCAGTGTTGACCCTGCCGCCCGACTGCGAACTTCTCGCCTCTACTGCTCACACGCCTGTGCAAGCCTTTGCGCTTGGCGACCTGCTGACGGGCGTCCAGTTTCATCCTGAGATGAATAGCGAGGACCTCCGGTACTTGTGGCAGGCATTTTTGCGTAACGGTTATGTGGATACGATCCCAATGTCTTACCAGCAACGGATCAACGCATGCGAGTGCGAGCGTATGGGAGTCTTGCTGCAAAACTTTGCCAAGCGCGTGCGTTCCGGGGCGCGGCAGAAAGCGGGTTCAGAGCTTAAGTTGCGTCGCGCGTAAGGACTCAATTCCACGAGGTAGGGTCCGCTGTCCTAGCGGACCAGAGACCACTTCAATCGCGGCGCAAGGCCGCTTCCTACAAGGCTACTCGTCCCACTCGATTTCGGCGCCGAGCTTGCGCAGGTTTTCCGCGAAGTGCGGATGGGCGCGGCGGATAGGGTCGGCGTTTTTCACGATGGAGCGGCCCTCGATGCTGGCCGCAGTCATGTAGAGCGCCACGGCGGCGCGAATGATATAGGGAGCTTCCACTTCGGCAGGTCGCATGGGGCGTTGGCCGAAGATGATGACGCGGTGTGGGTCGCTCACCACCGCGTGGGCGCCGAACTTCACCAGCTCAGGCAGCCAGGCGAAACCGCCTTCGTAAACCTTGTTCCAGAAGTGCATTACGCCTTCGGCCCGCGTGGCGAGGGCCACCATCGGTGGAAGCAAGTCTACAGGGAAATAAGGCCAGGGAGCCGCCTCGATCTTGGGCAGCAAATTGGAGGTGAAGGGCTGTTGGACTTTGAGCGTTTGTTGAGGCCCGCAGATGGCAGTGTCGCCCTCGTAGTCGATCGCGACTCCGAGCTTAGCGAAGCTGCGGTTGATCAGGTCGAAGTGTTGTGGCACGGAATGGGTGATCCGTACGTCGCCGCGAGTGATGGCGCCCAAGGCGAGGAAAGTCGCCACCTCGTGGTGGTCGGAGGAAATGGCGGCGTCGGTGCCGGAGAGCGAGTCGACGCCGGTGACGGTGATGACGCTGGTGCCGATGCCTTCGATCTTGGCTCCCATGCTCTGCAAGAAACGGCAAAGGTCCTGCACGTGCGGTTCGCTGGCCGCGTTGGTGAGAGTGGAGACGCCGTTGCCGGTGGCGGCGGCCATGACGAAGGTTTCCGTGGTGGTGACCGACATGTAGTCTGCCCAGTGGGAGGCGGCCTTGAACGTGTCGGCTATGGAGAGCTTTAGCTCGCCGTTGTGGGCGACCTTGGCTCCGAGGCAGGTGAGGATTTCCAGATGCGGGTCGAGCTCGCGGATGCCGAGGGCGCAGCCCTTGGGGTTGGAGTCGAGGTGGATTTCCTTAAAGCGTTGCAGGAGAGGGGCAAAGAGCAGGACGGCCGAGCGCATGCCTTGGGGCAAGGTTTGCGGATCGAAGTCCGAGCCGAGGTCGGAGTGGTCAAGCCGCATGGTCTTGGCTTCGCGATCCCAGTCGATGCGGGAGCCGAGCTCGCGGAAGAAGCGGACCAGCTTTTCGATGTCCGTGATGGCGGGAACGTTGCTTAAGGTCACCGGTTCGTCGGTGAGAAGAGTGGCGCACAGGATCGGCAAAACCGCGTTTTTATTGCCCGATGGGGTAATGGTTCCGGAGAGAGGTTTGCCGCCGTGTACGATGAGGTTTGCCATGAGGGAAGAATCGGCTGGCAGCTTCGCGATCCGCTTGACGCATTTCAACCGGAAATGGGGACGAAAAGTGAATCAATCCGTTTTGCATTGAAAATACGGCTTTCGTTCGTTTGTTACACGGGTCTCGAGCGTTGAGAACTTGTTCCAGCGACCCGGGGCACCAAGAAATCAGTATTAACTCAAATTAGGATCCTGATCCTCGCGACAGGCACCCGAAACATGAAAAGCATACCTGACTTCCTCAAATGGAAGGCGGACGGCAAAGCGATCACCATGGTGACTTGCTACGATGCCGCGACCGCGAAAATCGTGAACGCCACGAGCGTTGACTCGATTCTAATCGGCGACTCCTGCGCCATGGTGGTGCATGGTTTTGACAGTACCGTTCACGCCACCGTCGAAATGATCGCCGCCCACACCGCTGCCGTGCGTCGCGGGGCCCCGGACAAGGTCATCATCGCCGATCTCCCTTTTCTCTCCAATCGCAAGGGCATCGACCATGCCATGGACGCGGTGGACCAGCTCATGAAAGCCGGCGCCAACGCGGTGAAGCTGGAGCGCCGTAAGGGCAACATCCAGCTGGTCGAGCACATCGTGGACAGCGGAGTCCCCGTCATGGGGCACCTCGGTCTCACGCCTCAGTCAGTCAACGAGTTTGGCGGCTTCAAGATGCAGGGCAAAAGCGAGGCGGCGGCCCGCGCCTTGATCGAAGACGCCCAAATGCTGGAGCAGGCTGGCTGCTTCTCCATCGTGCTGGAGTGCATTCCGGGCGATGTGGCGGCTCAGGTGACGAATGCGATTTCCATCCCGACCATTGGGATCGGCTGCGGTCCGGACGTTTCCGGACAGGTTTTGGTCATCAACGACCTACTCGGCATGGATGCCAGCTTCCAACCACGTTTTGCTCGTAAGTACGAAACGCTTAGCGAACGCATCGGCCTAGCGGTCGATCGCTATTGCGCGGACGTGCGAAGCGCGACGTTTCCAGCGGCAGGAGAGTACTCCTCCCGTTTGGCGAAGTTGGAAAGCTAGGGCCATGACGCAAGTATTGCAGTCGGTAGCGGCCTACCGCGCGTGGCGTAAGGAAACTGTGGGTACGTCTACCCTCGGTTTCATCCCGACCATGGGCGGCTTGCATGCGGGACACTTGGATCTTGTGAAACGGGCTCTTGCGGAAAACGAGCACGTGGCGGTGAGCATCTTTCTCAATCGCACCCAGTTCAATAAGCAGGAGGATTTCGACAAGTATCCCGCTGTATTCGAGGAAGACCTACAAGCCTTGCAGGAACTCGGAGTGGACGCGATTTTCGCTCCGCAATACGAAGACATGTATCCCGACGACTATCGCTACAAGATCAGCGAGTCGGAGCTATCCACCGAGTTGGAAGGGGAGCATCGTCCCGGTCATTTCGATGGCGTGCTCACGGTGGTAATGAAGCTTCTAATGGTTGGTGACGCGAAACGCGCTTATTTTGGGGAGAAGGACTGGCAGCAGCTGCAGCTAGTGAAAGGCTTGGTTGATGCGTTCTTCTTGCCAGTCGAAATTGTGGCTTGTCCCACTATCCGCGAGGAGAGCGGTTTGGCTATGAGTTCGCGTAATCGCCGCTTGTCGCCGGAGGGATTCAAGCAAGCCGCTAAGTTTAACCAGATTTTGAATACGGCGAGTGATGAGGCCACTGCAATGAATGAATTGAAGGCGGCTGGCTTCGAGCCGGAGTACGTGGCAGATCGCGGCGAGCGTCGCCTCGGCGCGGTGGTGCTGGAAGGCGTACGCTTGATAGACAATGTAGAGAGAAAGGCGGTGCGATGAATCTTTGTATCGATGTTGGAAATACGCAGATGCATGGAGCGGTCTATGACGATGGCCGTTTCGTGACCCAGTTTCGCAAGGAGAGCGCCCATTCTTCGCGCGATGAAATTGGCCTGTTTCTGGTCGCCGTTTTGCGCGAGCATGGTGTGGATCCCAGCCGCATCGAGCGCATCGGAATCAGCTGCGTTGTGCCGGACGAGGTACACTCGTTGCGCAATGCTTGCCGCATCTATTTCGCCCTCGAGCCGCTCTTCTTGGAAGCCGGCGTAAAGACGCGCTTGAAAATCAAGACCCGCAACCCGCTGGAAGTGGGGGCGGACCGCATCGCCAACGCGATCGCGGTGGCGGAGATGTATCCAGAAATGAACGTCGTAGTGGTCGATTTTGGGACGGCTATCACTTTGGATGCAGTGACGGCTCAGCGCGAGTACTTGGGCGGCTCCATTTGCGCGGGCTTGGGCTTGGCCATGGAGGCTTTGGGCTCCAAGACCGCGAAGTTGCCTTTTGTGGAAATCAATGCTCCCAAGCGAGCCCTCGGTCGCTCCACTACGGAAGCGATTCAGAGCGGTTTGTATTTCGGTTACCTCGGCATGATTCGCCACTTGGTGGAACGCATCCGCCAGGAAGCCTTTGGGGACGAGGCGACGCGCATCGTGGCGACGGGCGGTTTTTCGCAGCTTTACCGCGACTCCGGTTTGTTTGACGAGATCGTGCCCGACCTCGTTTTGCGGGGCGTGAACGCGATGCTGACTTGGAATCCAGTCGAGCCAGAAAAAGAAGGGGCGGAAGCCTGATACAGGAGAATTTAGTTATGAAGCGACACATGCTTAAGTCGAAGATCCACCGCGCTACGGTGACGGATGCGGATCTAAACTATGAAGGCTCGATCAGCATTGACCCCGTGCTTTGCAAGGCGGCGGATCTGGTGGAGTTCGAAAAGGTGGATGTCTACGACATCGACAACGGAAACCGTCTCACGACCTACGTGATCTGGGGCAAGCCCGGTGAGATTTGCCTCAATGGCGCGGCGGCCCGTTTGGTGCATCGCGGCGACAAGGTGATCATCTGCAGCTTCCAGGAAGTGGACGACGCGGACATCGACGCCTTCAAGCCCAAGCTGGTGATGGTCAACGCTGACAATTCCATCAAGCACGTCGGCGAGCCGCCTATTCGCAGGCCGTAAGGGGAAGCTCGTTGTGGGAAGCGGCCTTGTGCCGCGATTTCAGCGTTTTGATCGCGACGCAAGGTCGCTTCCTACAGGGATCTTGCAATGCGGTCGCTGGCTAAAGCTCAGCGCTACGTTTATCGGGTTGTCAGTTCGATGGCTCCTGCTTTTGCTGGCGAGATTATGGCGGAAGACGCAGAAGAAGTAGTTTTTGATTCGGTTGAAGATGCGATCGCAGACATCGCGGCGGGCAAGCCGGTGATCGTGACCGACGACGAGGATCGCGAGAATGAGGGCGACCTGGTTTTCGCCGCTTCGAAAGCCTCGGTGGAAAACGTGAACTTGATGATCCAGCACGCCCGTGGCCTGATCTGCGTCCCGTGCACGCCGCACCATTTGCAGCGTTTGGGCATCAGCCCCATGGTGCAGGAGAATCGCGAGTCGCATAAGACGGACTTCACGGTTTCGGTCGATGCGGCAGAGGGAATCACCACGGGCATCAGCGCTTACGACCGCTACCACACCATCAAGCTGCTGGCCGATCCGGACACCCGTCCTGACGAGCTGGTGCAGCCGGGGCACGTTTTTCCGCTCAAGGCCAAGTCGGGCGGCGTTCTCGAACGGGCCGGGCACACGGAAGCGGCGGTGGATCTCGCCTCGCTCGCAGGGCAATTCCCCTGCGCCGTGATTTGCGAGGTGCTCAACGACGACGGCACCATGGCTCGCACTCCGCAGCTCTATGAATTCAAGAAGCGTTTCGGCCTGAAGCTTATCTCCATCGCCTCCTTGATCGAGTACCGCCACAAGCGAGAGAACCTGGTGGAGCTGGTCAGCGAGAAACCGTATGCTAGCGTGCATGGAGCCTTCACTATGAAAGTGTTCCGCAGTTTGCTGGACGGGCGGGAGCACGTGGCCTTGGTGGCGGGAGAAATTTCCGAGCAGCCGACCCTCGTGCGCGTGCATGCGGAGAACGTGGTGAAAGACATTTTCCATCCGGAGGGCAGCGAGGGCGAAGACTCCATCGGGCTCGCCATGAAGCGCATCGCGGCGGAGGGCAGCGGAGCCATCGTTTACATTCGCCGACCTGGCGGAGGATTGGTTAACTCCCCGGAGGACAAGAGCATGAGTCTGCGCGAGTACGGAATCGGAGCCCAGATCCTCTCTGCGATCGGCCTGAAAAAGATCCGTTTGCTTTCCCATTCCAGCCGCAACGTGATCGCCCTCGACGGCTACGGTCTCGAGATCGTGGAAACGGTGGGGCTTTGAAGGAGTGAGTTGTGAGGGGCGAGGAGCGAATTGGAGATCGGCTTCTGATTCGCCTTTTGCCTTTACAAGACTAGGGAGGGAGCCAAGTTGCCCTTCCTCTCACGTAGCTGTTCTTAACTTGTTCTTATTATGAGCCAACTATCGCCATCCGCGCTGAAAATCGACGGGTCCGACTTCCGGATCGGTGTCGTTGCAGCCCGATTCAACGAGGAGTATGTCGCGGGCTTGCTCGACGGAGCCCTTGCCGCCCTCAAACAGGCGGGAGTGGCGGACGACGCAATCGTCGTGGAACGCGTCCCCGGAGCCAACGAGTTGCCGGTCGCGGCCAAGTTCTTGGTAGATACGGGCAAGTTCGATGCGGTCATCGCTCTCGGCGTGGTCATCGCCGGTGGAACGCGCCACTACGAGATGGTTTCCGATTCCGCGAACCATGGGCTTCAGCAGGTGGCTGTAACGTCGGGATTGCCTGTAGTCGCTGGCCTGATCGTGGGAGAGAACGAGGAGCAAGTGCGCGAGCGCTGCATCGGATCGATCCCCAAGGGATCGGAATTTGGGCAATGTGCTCTGGAAATGGCGAAGCTGCGCCGCAACTATCTTTAAGACATGTCCGAGGGAAAAAAATCTCAACGCCGTCAGTGTCGCGTCGCCGCGATGCAATACATCTACGCTTGGTCGATCAATCGTCCCAACGATTTGTCCGATGACTTGACCGTATTCTTCCAAGGCCTCGAGGAAGAGCGTGACTACTATAACTTTGCAGAAGAGTTAGTGCACGGCGTCATCGAGTACTCCGCGGAGATCGACGACAAGATCATGTCGCTGGCCAAGAACTGGGATTTCGACCGCATCGCCAAGATCGACCTCGCCATCCTGCGCCTCGCAGTCTACGAGCTGCTCTATCGCAAGGACATTCCGCCGGTTGTCACCATCAATGAAGCGATCGACCTGAGTAAGGAATTCTCCACCGCCGAGTCCCGCCGCTTCGTGAACGGAATCTTGGACAAGCTCAAGGGCGGTCTCGACCGTCCTTCCCGTACGGCCAGCTGGGAGTAGTTTTTTTACGGATACGCTTAGTTTTTAGATAGGGATCCAATGCTATCGATTTTCAAGAAGTTCAAGCAAGGCCTCGCCAAGTCAGCCAAGAGCATCGCTGAAAAGACAGGCGGGATCTTCGGTCGCAAAAAGCTCGACGCCAATTCCATCGAAGAGCTCGAGGAAGCGCTTTTCGCTTCCGACTTCGGTTACGAAACCACCGAAGAAATCATCGAGGAAACGCAGAAAGCCTACAAGAAGGATAAGGAACTGCGCGGCAAGGATGTCGCCGCCATCGGTTCCTCCGTGCTCAAGCGGGTGCTCGACGGTTCGGAAGGGCGTATCCAATTTGTGGAGGGATCGCCTACGGTGATCTGTTTGATCGGGGTGAATGGCTCCGGCAAGACGACTACCACGGCCAAGCTCGGCCACCAGTACAAGCAGGATGGCCGCAATCCCATGGTGGCTGCTTGCGATACCTTTCGCGCGGCAGCCATCGAGCAATTGAAGGAGTGGTCGTCACGCCTTGGGCTCGACATCATTGCCGGTCAGCACGGAGCGGACTCCGCGGCGGTAGCCTTCGACGCTTACCAAGCGGCTAAGGCTCGTGGTCACGATACCTTGATCATCGATACGGCAGGCCGCTTGCATACCAAGAGCAACTTGATGGATGAGCTGGCGAAGATTCGCCGCGTCCTGCAGAAGCACGATGAAGCGGCTCCGCACTACAGTTTGTTGGTCGTGGACGGCAGCCTAGGTTCCAACTCCATCGAGCAGGCCCGCGTGTTTAACGAAAAGTTTGGCTTGGACGGTTTGGTAGTCACCAAGCTCGACGGCACCAGCCGTGGCGGCGCTTTGGTAGGAATCTACCGCGAGCTCAAGCTGCCGATCTTTTTCCTTGGGTTCGGCGAGAAGCCGGAAGATCTGCAGGAGTATCGAATCGACAACTACGTCGACGCGATATTCGGAAGCGACGAGGAAGCGTAGGGAGGGGAGCGCGGAGCTTCAGCAGTTAATCCTACAGTTGCGGACCGGGTGGAACCGGTCCCTCCAGGACGCGATGTGGAGGGACGACTTCCACGTCGTCCGTATTGCAGGATCACATATTTCCGAATCGCGACCAAGGTCGCTCCTACCGGCCCGCTGAGACAGCGGGCCCTACCTCATCTTCTTCTCCGCCCAGCGGAGGAAGTGTTTCATGTTGGATTGGGATTCGTGGCCGCCGTCGTGTTGACGCCAAGCGAGCTCTCCATCCAGCAGGTCTTGGTTGACTGGCGGCAAGGGGGCGGTGCGATAGTCTTTCGTTTCGCCGAGGCCCTGGGCGCCTAGCAATGCGAAGGCCGGAGAGGCGGCCACCGTGGCCATGTAGCTGCCTTGCTGGTCCAACCAAAGGGCATCGCCGTTCTCCGGAATGCCGTAGCTCACGAAGGTGGGGCGCGGAGCGCAGAGGGCGATCAGCTGGTGGGAATCGACCGGTAAGTTGTCGGGGGTCATGCGGCCGAAACGGGATTTTTCCGTGGCGTACTTGATATAGTTGCCGGCGAACCAGTGGTAGGCGCCGGAGCTGGCAAGGTTTTCGGTGGACTCGCCGAAGTTGCGTCGATGCAGAGCGACTCCGCCGGCGCCAGAGGAGGCGATGAAGCCGACGGCGAAACGTTCGTCGAAGGCATGGGTGACCAAGGCGGCTTTGCCGTAGCGGGAAACGCCTTCGATGCCGACTTGGCGGACGTTCACCTCTGGCCGCGTTTCCAGGTAGTCGAGGCAGCGGGAGGCGCCCCAGCCCCAAGCTCGCAAGGCGCCCCAATCGTCGGGTTGGCGGGGCTGTCCTTTATTGACGAGGCCGATGATGCCGCGGGTGAGCCCGGCCCCGTTGTCGGCTTGGTAGGAGGTCGGGATCAAGTAGACGATGCCCCAGCCGGCGGCGATCAGTTGGCTGAAGGAAGGCGGGTCTTCGTTGAAGCGTGAAGGAGTGCCATCGAGGGTGAAGGCGGTCGTAGCATCGTCTGGAAACTCCAGTGGTTTCCAGCCGAACATGATGAGCACGGGGGCGGGCTTGTCCATTTTCTGGGGGAGGACCAAGGTTGCGTCGATGCTGACATCGATTTCTGGATACGCGGAATTGTCGACCACCCCAGCAAGTCTTTGAGCGATGGCGGGAATGCTGTCCACGGTGAGGTTCTCGTAGCTGTGTTCGATGCGCCAATCGACCTCGGGCACGTTTTGCGGGATGCGTCCGTAGACTTCCGACTCGAAGGCGGCGATGAGCTCGGGGCGTCGAATGGTTCGCCATGCGTGGGCAGTCGCGACGGGAGAACCGTCTAGGGTGACCAGGAGCTCGGGAAGGTCGGGATAGGGATTGGCTTGGGACTCGTCGTAGTTGGCGGCGTTTGGTTCGCCGGCTTGGGCCCAGCCGTTGCGCCCCGGGCGTAGCTCGGTAATGCCGAGTTGCTCCATCATGTTCTGGTGGTCCTGGGTGGTCGTCCACTCGAGCGGGGTGGGGTTGTCCGCTGCTTGCGTGCAAACAAAGGCGTTGATAAGCAGTAGTTTGAGGCAGAGGAGATGGGGCTTGTTCATGGTGTTTAGGGCGAAGCGTTGACGTGTCGATGAACCTGCACTGCCGTCTACAGCAAGCTGCAAGCCTACGGTCAAAGATATGCTCTATGAGCGTCTAAGTTTTTAGGATCGTGAAGCTCAGCGATCAACCCTGCCTTTGCTGCACGTTGCGCTGTCGATAGAATGGCCGGCCCCCATGCTTTCCCCTTGCTTCAATAGGGCGGCTGGCTTGCATGTTGGGCGTGTCTGAAGAAATTGGCTCAAACGATCCCGAGGTGAATTCCCGCAAGTGGTGGGATCCGGTTTTGGCGGTTTTCAACCGGCTGGAAAACTGGTCCATCGCGATCGCTTTGGGGGCTATGATGCTCTTGCCGCTTCTGGAGATCGTGATGCGTCAATTTGATTCGGGCATTTCCGGCAATTCTGCGATCCAGCAGCACTTGGTTCTATTCGTGGCAATGGTGGGCGGCGTTATCGCGGCTCGCGAAGCTCGCTTGCTTTCCCTTTCCACCTTTACGGCGTATTTGAAATCTGGGTATGCGGCCGCGGCCAAGAACATTAGCAGCACGGTGGCGGTGTTCGTATCGGCTTCCTTGTTTGCCGGAAGTTGGGCGTACATATTTGGCGAGTTTGCGGATCGGGAAGGGGAGCTGTTCCCGGGGTTCCCGCTTTGGTGGGCCAAGCTGATTTTGCCTTTCGGCTTCTTCATGCTGACCTTGCGGCTTATTTGGCAGTCGGGAGATCGTTGGTGGCTCCGCCTGATCCCCATCGTAGTGAGCGCCGGCTTGTTCTATTTTGGTTTCTACGAGTTCGAGGAAGTGAGCGGCTTCGTTTGGCCGCTGCTGATTGTGGTTCTGATCGCTACGGTTCTGGGGGCTCCGATTTTCGTGACCTTGGCGGGCGCGGCTCTGGTGCTGTTCTGGGGTTGGGGTGGTTATTGGCCGGAAGAGGTGGGGCCGATCCTCGCCTTGAATTTATACGACTTGGTGAAGAGTCCCATGCTGGTGACGCTGCCGCTCTTCACGCTCGCGGGATACCTCTTGGCTCAGGGGCAGTCCTCGCAACGTTTGATTCGCTTGATCAATGCCCTCTTCGGGCGGGTGCGGGGGGGACCGGCGATCGTAACGGTTTTGGTTTGTACCTTTTTCACTGTATTCACGGGCGCCAGCGGGGTTACGATCTTGGCCCTGGGCGGTCTGCTGATGCCGGTCCTGTTGGCTGCGGGTTACGGAGACCGACGCAGCATTGGCTTGCTGACGGGAGCGGGTTCGCTGGGGGTGCTGTTTCCGCCATGTTTGCCGCTCATCTTGTACAGCGTGGTGGCGTCCACCTCTCGCGTGAGCATTTCGCTAGAGCAGATATTTCTCGGAGGGCTATTGCCGGGTACCCTGTTGCTTGTATTGACAATTGGATACGGGATTTTGCGGGAACCCAAGAAGGCGGCTTCGCCTGATGGGGCAGGTTTGGATTTAGGAGTCTGGGCCAAGGAGCTGGGCAAGGCTGCGTGGGGAGCGACGGGTGAAATGCTGCTGCCGGTGGTGGCTCTGTTTGCCTTGTTCAGTGGATACGCGACTCCGGTGGAGGCGGCAGCGGTGTCGGCCTTTTACGCGATGATACTCTATATCGTGGACGCTAAGGTGGTGCGTAAGGTTTACATGCTCAAGGAGCTTCCTGGAGTGATGGCGGAGTGCGGCTTGCTGGTGGGCGGCGTGCTCTTGATTCTCGGGGTGGCTATGGGCTTCACCAACTACTTGGTGACGGAGATGATTCCGGACCAGCTGGTTACGTGGGCCACGGAGAATATCGAGTCGCCTCTGGTGTTCCTGTTGCTGCTTAATCTGTTCCTGATCGTGGTTGGCTGCTTGATGGATATCTTCTCGGCCATCATCGTCATCGTGCCTTTGATTGTTCCGCTGGGCGCGGCCTTTGGGATCGATCCGGTGCATTTGGGGATCATTTTCTTGGCGAATTTGCAGCTTGGATACATCACCCCGCCGATCGGCATGAACCTGTTCTTGGCCAGCTACCGTTTCGAGAAGCCCATGAGCATGGTGATTCGAGCGGCCCTGCCGATGTTAGTGGTCTTTGTGGTGGGCGTGTTGCTGATTACCTATTGGCCGGCTTTGACGACTTGGCTGCCAGGTGTGGTGTTGGGGCAGTAGGGGGATGCTGGAGGATCAGGTTGATTGATCCTGCATTGGGCAATCGCGACGCGAGGTCGCTTCCTACCTAGTAATTGTCTTTGTAGGAAGCGGCCTTGCGCCGCGATCAATCGGTCAACCACTCTGGATAGGGGCAATCCTTGTCGAGAAGCGGCTGGATCCAATTCCAAGCAGACGGCTCTACGTGAACATAGTGCCAAATTGAACCCTGGTCGAGTAGTCTCGCTCGGTAAGGATTCAAATACATGTAGTGAAGAATTGGATGCAGTTCGCTGTCGTTTCTGAGTTTGTGGTCATGGAAACCGTTTTGCCAGTGGAGGGGGTTCACGCGGGCACTCCCTCTTGATCGTTGTTTCAGTTTAGCAATAGCTTGGGAAAGCGTGAGCGTGCTCCCGAGCCTGAACAAGAGATGCACGTGGTCGGGCATAACCGTGAATGACGCTTCGGAAAGTTGCTTGGCGCTTTCCATCTCGAAAACTGCTGTGGACAGTGACTGAAAGTAGCTGACTTCAGCGATAGATGGTGTGGGTGCTACTGTATTGAAGGTTACGAAATAACGTGCATTCGGTTCCGAATATCTGCCTTTGCGAAGGTCTTTGGCATGGGGCGGACGTTGCATTCGAGGTTTTGGTTCATAATCGCGACGCGAGGTCGCTTCCTACTAGAACTGACGCTCTCACTCACCCCTTCGCTCCTGTCGCGGTGATGCCTTGGATGAAGGTTTTTTGGGTGAAGAAGAAGAGCACGATCAAGGGGAGGATGATGAGGGTGCTGGCGGCCATGAGGTAGTGCCACTCGGTGCCGCCTTGGCGGGACTGGAAGGCTTGGAGGCCGAGGGCGAGGGTGTAGTTCTCTTGGTCGTTGATGAAAATGAAGGGGGCAAAAAAGTCGTTCCAGCTGTGCATGAAGGTGAAGAGGGCGATCACCAGCAGGGCTGACTTGGAGAGCGGCAGGATGATTTGCCAGAAGATGCGCAGTTCGCTGCAGCCGTCGATGCGGGCGGCTTCTGTAATGGATTTGGGGATACCGAGGAAGAACTGACGCAGCAGAAAGATGTTGAAGGCGTTGCCGAGGAAGAAGGGGACGTAGAGCGTCTTGAAGGTACCGATCCACTCGAGCTCGCGAAAGAGGGCATAGGTGGGGACCATGATGACGGGAAAGGGGATCATCATGGTGGCGATGCAAAGGTAGAAGACTTTGTCGCGTCCGGGCCAGTCGATGCGGGAGAAGCCGTAAGCGGCGAGAGAGCTGGAAAGCACGGAACCGATCACGGAGAGGAGGGCGACGTAGAGGGTGTTGGCAGCGTAGCGCCAGAAGTTGCCCATGGAATCGATGGCCTCTTTGAAGTTTTCCCATTTCCACTCGGAGGGGATCCACACTGGGGGCAGGGCCATGGTTTCCTCCAGTGGCTTGAAGGCGGTGGAGATCATCCAGGCGAAAGGGGCGGCGAACTGGATGGCGAAGAGGACCAGCAGCGCGTAGAGGAGGATCTTTCCGAGGAGGCTGAGTTTGTGGGTAGGCACTTTGGAAGGGTTGAATTAGGAAGGATGTTTCGGACGAGTCTTCTTCTGCTTCTTTATCTTAATCTGCTTCTATTTTTTGAAGAAGACGAAGAGGGAGAAGCAGAAGAAGATTACTTTCCGGCGTAGTAGACGCGGCGTTCGGAGAGTTTCATGAGGGTGATGGTGAGGCTGACGACGAGGAGGAAGAAGATGAGGGCCATGGCGCAGGCGTAGCCCATTTCCCAGTCTTGGAAGGCTTTGAGGTAAATGTAGGTGGCGGCGAAGAGCATGGAGCCGCCAGGGCCGCCGGGGGGCTCGTTGACGCCGTCCATCATGACGAAGGGCACCGCGAAGACTTGGAATGCGGCGATGAAGCCCATGATCATGTTGAAGAGAATGTAGGGCGATACCATGGGGATGGTGACGTGCTTGAGCTTGGACCAGAAGCCGGCTCCGTCGAGCTCGGCGGCTTCGTAGAGCTCCACGGGCGCTTCCTGGAGTCCGGCGAGGAAGATGACCATGGCGTGTCCGAGTCCCCAGACGCTGGCCACGACGAGACCGAGCTTGGTGAAGGCGGGATCCTCAAGCCAAGCGGGGGTAGCGAAAGTGGTGCCGAGCACGGCATTGGCGACGTCGGCGAAGGGGCCGACGACTTGGTTGATGAGGCCGACTTCTCCGTTGAGCAGCCAGCGCCAGATGACTCCGAGGCAGACCATGGGGACGAGGGAAGGCAGGAAGAAGGCGGTGCGGAAGAAGCTTTTGCCGAGTACGTTGAAGTTGAGCAGCACCGCGAGGAAACAGGCGAGGGCGGTGTTGAGGGGGACGGAGATGGCGGCGAAGAAGACGGTGTTGAAGACGGCCTTCATGAAGTTGGTATCGGTCGCGAGCTCGGCGTAGTTTTCGGTGCCGACGGGCACGGGAGGAGCGAGCACCGAGTAGTCCATGAACGAGAAGTACAGGGTCGCGATCAGTGGGTAGAGGGCAAAGGTGAGGAAGCCAAGGATCCAGGGGGAGATGAAGAGGAGCCCCTTGGTTGTATTGATGCGCTGGGTACGGGTCATATTTTTTTTTCGTCCACGAAGGGCACTAAGGGGCACGAATTAGAGTTTAGTTTACCTTCGTGGTCTTAGTGTACTTCGTGGGCGATTTTAGTTTTTCGATTCGTCGATCTGTTGTTGCCAGAGGTCTTGGTAGGAGGCTTCGACGCGGGACCAGCGGAGCTGTTTCTTGTCGAGGGCCTTTTGTTGGCGGGACTGGATTTGGGCGAGGCCTTCCTCGGGAGTGACGAGGCCGTAGAGGAGGGAGTTGGCGGCTTCGTTGGTGTCGGTGAAGTAGTTTTGGTATTGGGCGAGCTGGGGCCGGGCTTTGGCGTAGCCGGAGTTGGCGATCTCGAGGAACACGTCGAGGTAGGGGTGGTCGTGCTTGTCGTAGAAATCTGGAGACACGGCTTTGAGGGACGTCATCTTGCCGTGGGCGAGGGCGAGTTTCTCGAGGCCGCCATCCTCGATGAGGTAGCGGAGGAAGGTGAAGGCTTCGTCGACGTGGTCGGCCCCTTTGGGGATGACGGCGAGGTCAGCGTCGGCGATGGCGAAGTAGGGGATGTCGGCCTCCTCGGAGGCGGGAAAGGGGGCGACGCCGTATTCGAAATCGTCGGGGGCGAAGGTTTCGATGAAGCGGTTCATCCAGATGCCTTGCAGGACCATGGCGACTTTTCCGTCGAAGAAGGGGTTTTGCGGGGAGGAGAAGCGGCCGAAGCCGGAGCGGAGCTTGATGAGCTCGTCCTTGCCGAAGCGTTGGTGGTAGGAAGCGAGCCAGTCGGCAGCTTGTTGCCAGCCTTCGGCTTCGAAAAGCATTTGGTTTTCCCCGTCATAGGAGCCGAGGCCGAACCAATTGCTCCACTCGGGGCGCCACCAGCCAGGCTCGAGAGGGAAGTGTCCGATGCGGGAGATGGACCCGTCGTCTCGCTTTTGCGTAATGAGATCGTTGATACGCTCCAGCTCTTCGAGGGTTTCGGGAGGGCGATCGTAGCCGACTTCGCGAAATATCTTTTTGTTGTAGTGCAGCGTGGTGACTGAGCAGGTGAGGGGGACGGCCCAAATGCGTCCGCGGTAGGTGGCGGTTTCCCAAAAGGTTTTGACGAAATGCTCTGGGCGGATGTCAGCGTTTTCACAGAGGCCGTCGAGTGGGGTGAGGGCGTTGTTCTCGGCGTAGGGCGCGATGAACTGGTTGTTCATGATGGCGATGTCGGGGGGATTTCCTCCGGCGGTGGCCAGCATGATCTTGGTTTGCGGGTCGGTGATGTTGAGGGTGCGGACGAAGATATCGCCTTGGGCGGCGTTGAAGTCGTCGACTACGGAGTCGATGCCGGCCCGTTCGGTGCCAGCCCAGCTGGTCCAGAGGGTAACGATGGTGCGGCCGTCTTCGGTGCGGTCTTGGGGGATACGCGAGCAGCTGGAAAGGAGGAGGGCGACTACGCTTATGAGGGCGATCTGGGTTTTATTGAACCACTGATGGACACTGATGGACACTGATTTTTGGTGGCTGTACGTGATTGGCAGGGGCTGATTGACCAAGTTGGTTTCGGATAGTGGGGAGGCTTGGGGAATCTGTGAAGGGGGAAATTGCAAAAGTGTCGATCGCGGCACAAGGCCGCTTCCCACAAGGATCTTGCGTGGAGGGGCGGGGGGAGTTTGGGTCGAGGGGATGACGGAGAATGGAATTGGAGCGGCATTGCGTTTGCGGGGGGTATCGAAGCGCTACGGGAAGCTGCAGGCTTTGGACGCGGTGGACTTGGAGGTGGAGCCGGGGGAGATCTTCGCTTTGTTGGGGCCAAATGGGGCGGGCAAGACGACGGCGATTGGCTGCGCCTCGGGGCTGATTCAGGATTTCGAGGGCAGGATCGAAATTGGCGGCTACGATGTACGTAAAGATTATCGAATTACGCGGCGCTTGGTGGGCTTAGTGCCGCAGGAGCTGAACTTCGATGGGTTCTTTTGCGCGCGGGAAGCCTTGTTCTTCCAGTCGGGATATTATGGCCTCAAGCCGGATCGGCTGAAGATTGAGGCCATGCTGAAGAAATTTGCCTTGTATGAGAAAGCGGATACGAACACTCGTCGCCTTTCCGGGGGCATGAAGCGTCGCTTGATGGTGTGTAAGGCCTTGATGCATGACCCGGCTGTGCTGTTTCTTGACGAGCCGACGGCCGGCGTGGACGTGGAGCTGAGGGAGGACCTTTGGCAGGTGGTTCGCGGCTTGCGGGACGAGGGGGTGACCATCGTTCTAACGACGCACTATTTGGAGGAGGCGGAGCAGCTGGCGGATCGGATTGGGATCATCGATGGCGGCAAAATCCTACGGGTGCAGCCTCGGGAGGAGCTGATGCTGGAGCTGGGGAAACGTTGGGTGGAGCTGAGTTTTTCCGAAGACGTGGCCGCGAGCGTCTTTGCGGGGCTGCAAGCGGATCGAATTGAACAGGTGTCTTCGTCTGTATTGAGAATCGAATACGACTCTGGGAGCGGAGCCACGCAGGAGGAGCATGCGGTCGGAGCTGTCTTGGATTTCGCCCGAGCTCGCGATTTGGTAGTGGTAGACATTCGAGCGGGTCGCAGTTCGCTGGAGGATATCTTCAAAGGGCTCTTGGCAAAGAAGGGAGGGCGAGGATGAGGGCGAACGGTGTGCTCGCGAGCGAGCGAATGCGTCGTACCGCGGAGGAGGCGAAGCGGGCTTCGGGCTGGTATGGGGCGTGGATCTTGTTTCGCCGCGAGATCAAGCGTTTCATGGTGATTCTGGGGCAGAGCGTGGTGAGCCCAGTGATAACGACCATGCTTTACTTTCTGGTATTTGGCTTTTCTTTGGGAAGCCGTTTGGACGAAATGGGCGGCGTCTCATACATGGATTTTCTGACTCCGGGCCTGATGATGATGTCGCTCATAAACAACTCTTTCATCAACTCGTCCTTTTCTTTCTTTCTGACGAAGGTGCACGGCTCGGTGGTGGACTTGTTGGCTTCGCCCTTGTCGAACTTGCAGATCATGGTCGCTTACACGGCGGCTTCCTTGGTGCGAGGTATGATGACCTCGGTGATCATTTGGGGAATCGCGGCGGCTTTCGGTGCGAACACCTTGTTCGATCCGTTGCTGACGGTCGCGTTCATGGTGGTGGTCTCTTGCGCTTTTAGCTTGTTTGGCTTGGCCACGGCGGTGGTGTCGAAGGAGTTCGAGCATGTGAATTTGGTACCGAACTTCGTGGTGGTACCGTTCACCTTTTTGGGTGGCGTTTTCTATTCTATCAGCTTGCTGCCGGACGTTTGGCAGATGGTGGCTCTGTTTAATCCGTTTTTGTACATGGTGAACGGTATCCGCTATGGCATGACGGGAGTAGGGGACGTGGGAATCGCGAGTTGCTTTGCGGTGAGCGGGGTCTTTCTGGCGATCTCGGCGGTGCTGGCGTGGTGCTTGTTGAAGTCGGGGAAGAATTTGCGGAGTTAGCTTGAGGCTTTTTCTAGTCACAGATGGACACTGATTTTCACTGATGATGAGGTTGGGGAGTTTGGATTATGAATATCGTTTTGTTTGAGGAGAGCGAATTGGAGGGTGTGCTGCCCTCTGGGGATGAGCGGGCTGCGCATGTGTTGAAGGTTCTGCGGCGGAAGGTAGGGGATGATTTCGACGTGGGCTTGGTGGATGGGCCGAAGGGCAAGGCGGTTGTAAAGGAAATCTTGGATACGGGATTGGTGTTGGAGTTTTCTTGGGGAGAGGCGGAGCCGGAGCTGTTGCCGATCGATTTAGTGGTGGGCTTGAGTCGGCCGCAGACCATGCGTAAGATCTTGAACGAGGCTACGACCTTGGGAGTGAGAAGTATCCGTTTCGTGACTACGGATCGAGGGGAGCCGAGCTATGCGGAGTCGAAACTCTGGTCCAGCGGGGAATGGCGTCGCCATGTGCTGGCGGGTGTGGCTCAGGCGTTTACGACGCGGGTGCCGCAAGTGAGCTGGGGAATGTCGCTGCAGCAGGGGGTTGCGGAGGTGGCTGAGGTGAGCTGTCGCTTGGCTTTGGACAACTATGAGGGGACGATGCGATTGGGTAAGGCGGTGGCTGCAGGGGGTGAGCTGGCGCTTGCGATTGGCAGCGAGCGGGGGTGGACTGCCAAGGAACGGGATTTGTTGAGAGGCGCGGGATGGTCGTTGGTGGAAATGGGCGATCGGGTTTTGCGTACGGAAACGGCGGTGGTGGCCGCCGTGGCGGTGGCGCGGGAGTTGATGGTGAGGTAGCGGATTGGATTGGGTTGGGAGATCGCGGCGCAAGGCCGCTTCCTACAGATCGGGTTTAGGGTGTCGGTAGGGTGCTCGTTCTTGCAGCGTGGACCGGGTGGAACCGGTCCCTCCATGATTCGGTCAATGTGGGACGGCGCGAGGAGACAATTACTCAGATTCTCTTGATGGATCTGATGGGAGAGGCTGTGGGACGAGCTTTTGCTGGAGTTCGTCCTGTAATTGTTGAGTAAGGATTTTCGATTCTTTGCGGGTATCGGGATCGATGATACGGATTTTGAAATCGATATCGGATTTGGGAGAGACGGTGAGGATCTTATAGTCGATGTTCGGATCGGGGGTGACGATACGTACCTTGTACTCGATACCTGGCTCCTCGGATTTCACTACGGGATTCTCGATGAAGAAGTCTTCTAGTAGATCTTTGGATTCGGGGTCGGTCTCTATGGCGAGGGGCAGGATCTGGTAGTCGAGAGAGGGTTGTGAGCTGGCGCTTTGATCGGAAGCGTTGACGGAGAGAGCTGCGATGGCGAAGAGGGGTAGGAAACGTTTGGATTTCATGCGAGGAACGACTGTCCTTTGAGGTGTTGGGTTCCGTTGTATCTTGCGGCGCGGACGGCGTGGAAGCCGTCCCTCCAGTTCAGTTACGGAAACCGGTTTCGAGCACGTAGTAGTCGATGGGGAGGGCGGCGAGCGGTTCCTTGAGCTTGGCTAACTCGTCGGCAGGGCCGTGGATTTCCAGGCGGAGCAGCTCGGCTATGGTGAGGGCTTTTTCGATGAGCTCGCCTACGCTGTTGGTGTGCGCGAGCAGGGCCTCCGCGTTTTTGTAGCCCTCGCGGCAGTGGATGATGTCCTCGTGTTGGGTAAAGCTGTAGTAGAGGCAGTCGGCCTCTTTTTTGGTTCGCTCGATGAACTGCGGCAAGAGGGCCTTGAAGTCGTCGTGGCTCTCGGGGTGGACTTTGAAGTAGGGATGTATGGATACGACGGTGTCTTTCATGGGTAAGCTAAGCTCGAAGGTTTATGGGAAGCGGCCTTGTGCCGCGATTTCTGCGTGGGCTATCGCGACGCGAGGTCGCTTCCCACGGATCGGGTTGGGAGGATCGCGACCAAGGTCGCTCCTACGCGTTGGCGAATTCGGGTTGTTTGAGGACGCGGGATTCTAGGTTGGGTGGAAGGGGATCGTAGCGGGCGAAGGCTTCGCTGTGCAGGCCGACGCCGCCGGTGAGGGATCGCAAGGTGGTGGCGTAGCGGTACATCTCCATTTGGGGGACCTCCGCTTTGATGGTGCGGTACTTGGTTTCGCCTTCGATGCCGTGGATGTGGCCGCGGCGGGCGGAGAGGTCGCTCATCACGTCGCCGAGGTATTGCTCGGGCACTTTGACTTCGATGGAGAGGATGGGCTCGAGCAGGTGAGGGCGAGCGTTTTTGAAGGCTTCGGTGAAGGCTTCGCGGCCGGCGGTTTGGAAAGCGATGTCCTTGGAGTCGACGGTGTGCATCTTGCCGTCGTAGAAATCGACGGCCACGTCGGTCACGGGGTAGCCGGCGTGGATGCCGGCCTCGCAGGCGGCCCGCACGCCTTTTTCGACGGAGGGGACGAAGACGCGGTCGACGTTGTTGCCAGTGAGGGAGTGTCCGAACTCGATGCCGCCGCCCGGTTCGGTGGGACGGATGCGCAGCCAGACCTCGGCGAATTGGCCGGCTCCTCCGGACTGCTTCTTGTGGCGGTACTTGGCTTCGGCGGGGGCTTGGATGGTTTCGCGGAAGGGAACGCGGGGTTCGACGATGTCGACCTCTACGTTGAAGCGGCGGGCGAGGCGGCTCTTGAGGACTTCGAGGTGAAGCTCGCCTTGGCCGGAGACAACGAGTTCGTGGGTTTCGGCATTGTATCCAAAAAGGAAGGTCGGATCTTCTTCGTGCAGGGTGGCGAGGCCGGCAGCGAGCTTGTCTTCGTCGCCTTTGTGCAGCGCGACGAGGGTGCCGTGTATATTGGGTTTTGGATACGCGACAGCGGGGAGGCGAACTTTGCGGTCGGGACTGGTGAGGGTGTTGCCGGTGTGGGTGTCTTTGAGCTTGGCCATGACGCCGATATCGCCGGGACCGATCTCTTGGATGGCTTGGCGTTCGTGCCCTTGCAGGGTGAAGATTTGGCCGATCTTTTCGGTGGTGCCGTGGAAGGGGTTAAAGAGCTCCATGTTGGGGCGGATGGAGCCGGAGTACATGCGGCAGAATGAGAGCTCGCCCACGTGGGGTTCGGAAATGGTTTTCCAAATGTAGCAGGCGGGAGAGGCATCGCTAAGAGCGATGTCGCCGCGGTGGCCTTCCTCGTCGATGGCGGGCACGACCTTGCGGTCGAGCGGGGAGGAGCCGTACTTGGAGATGAGGTCCATGAGTCGTGCTACTCCGACGTCGGTGGTGGCGGAGGTGGCGAAGACGGGGATGAAGGTTTCGGCTTGGATGGCGGCGTGCACGCCGGAGCGGAGCTGTTCCTCGGTGAGGTCGCCTTGGTCGAAGAACTCTTCCATGAGGGTGTCGTCGGCTTCGGCGACCAGCTCGATCAGTTCGGCGTGCAGGCGGCGGACGCGGTCTTTCCAGGGTCCTTCGGCGGGCGTTTCGGTGTACTCGCCGGAGCCGTCGGTAGCGTAGTCGACTTCTTCGGAACGCAGCACGTCGAGGATACGGCGGCAACCGGGGCCGGGGTCGATGGGCAGGGTCATGGGGAAGACCTTGCGACCGTAGTGTTCGCGCAGCTCGTCGAGCACGCGGTCGAAGTCGACGTTTTCCTTGTCGATGCCGTTGACGACGATGAGCTTGGGGAGCTGGAACTGGTTGGCGTAGTCCCAGACTTGGTCGGTGCCGATCTCGGGGCCGGAGTTGGCGTTGACGACGACCATGGCAAAGTCCCCTACACGAAGAGCCCCGAGTCCTTCGGAGATAAAGTCGAGGTAGCCCGGGGTGTCGATGATGTTGTACTTGGTGCCTTGCCAGTCGCAGTGGAGGAGGGAGGCGTGTACGGAGATTTGCCGTTCCTTTTCGGTGGCGTGGTAGTCGCTCACCGTGTTGCCGGCCTGGGTGGTGCCCATGCGGGGAATGGCTCCGGCGCAGGCCAGCATGGCCTCGGCGAGGGAGGTTTTGCCGGCGGATTGGTGGCCGACGAGGGCGAAGTTGCGGATGCGTTCTGGAGGATAGCTCATAGCGTCTTTTTAGGGTGGAGGGTTGGGCGACCCGTTTGGGACGCTCGGCTTTCTTGGGGCAAAAGACGTATGTTGCTTGGGTGGGCGTTTTGCGGAGACCCGCGGGAGTTAAATTGGCGCGGGTTGGGGGTGGGGTCAAGAAGGGGAATGGGGAAGCTGGATGTAGGTTGGGAAATCGCCCGCGGAGCGGCCGATCCACCTTGGATTGGCTTAGGTGCGGGATCGCGACCAAGGTCGCTCCTAGGCGCGGCGGAGGAGGCAGGCGGTGGGTTGGTCGATGCCTTTGCCGAGGCGCTTTTTGAGGGTCCAGCCTTCGGCGGCGGGTTCGAAGTTTCCAGGGGCCTCGAAGACGACGAGTCCGTCGTGGGCGAGGCATTGGTCGAAGACGGGGAAGAGCTTGGGGGTGAGCTGCTCGAGCTGGTCGTAGGGCGGGTCGACGAAGATGAGGTCGAAAGGGGCGGCTCCGGCGGGGAGCTGGAACTTGGTGGCGTCGCTGGCGAGGATTTGCGTATCCAGTTTTTCCTGCATGCTTTTGGCTACGATGTCAGCGTTGGCCTTTATCATGGCGGTGGCGCGGGCGTTGAGCTCGACGAAGGTGCAGTGGGCGGCGCCGCGACTGAGGGCTTCGAGGCCGTAGGAGCCGGTGCCGGCGAAGAGGTCGAGGGCGCGTTGGTTTTCCACCCAGGCCGCGGCGCTGGAGAAAATGCCTTGGCGGAGCTTGTCCATGGCAGGGCGGTGCACCGCTTTCTGGTCGACGCGCAGGGTAACGCCACGGGCTTTTCCTCCGGAGATTCGCATGTGCTGGGAGAGAAAGGGTGATGGGGGAAAAGTGAAGTGTTTTCGTTTGGCTTGGGAATCGCGTGACGAGCATGCTCCTGCGGAATGGGGGTGAAAAACAAAAACGCCTCAGCTTTTGGCCGAGGCGTTTCCTTTGCATCCAGTCCGGATTTCTCCGGCCTACTACTGGAAAGCGATTACATGTCGAAGGAGACGTTCAGGATGAACTGGCGTGGATCGACGATACGGTAGGCGTTGGGCGAACCGTCGTAGTTGACGCCGACGGTCTGCAGGCCGCCGTCTTCGAAGGCGTTGACGATGTTGAGTTGAATCTTCATGTTGACTTCGTCCTTCATGATCTTGCGGGAGTATGAGGCCCAGAGATCGTAGTAGGTTTCGGCAGGCGTGAAGATCGGACGTGTGGTGTCCGAAATGTCGAGGTAGTCGGGGGAGATGGCTCCGCTCGACTTGCCGTAGTAGCCCATGATCGACTTGTCCTTCCAACGCATGCTGCCGCCGACTGCTACTCCCTTGAGCTTGTCGCCGAGGAACTTGTAGTTGGTGATCAACGACGCGGAGTACTTGCTTTGGCCGGGAGACACTTGACCGTCGAGGTCCTTCGCGAGCGAGGCTTGCGGCACCACGACCGCATTGAAGTAGTCGAGGGCAGTGTTGATCGGGTCCGCATCGGTGATGCGGATCTGAGTCGCGTAGCCGTAGCTCTGCAGGAAGTTGGTCAGGTTGACGTTTGGTTCCGCCTCGGGATCGTTCCCTGGAGTCGAGTAGGTCACGAGGTTTTGGTACTGTGGCAGCAAGTAGTCGGCTGCTCTCGCGGATTCCCAGACGGGGTAGCGGTGGGCGAGCCATGCGTCGTACTCCTTCAGCACGTTGTAGTAGCGTGTTTCGGATTTGGCGCCGGTCAGCTTGATGTTCCAGTTGCGGGTTGGATTGTAGGTGAGCTGTAGCTCGGTGCCTTCAGCCTTGGCGGAACGGGTTGCCGCGATGGATCCGGGGAGTTGCTCGTAGTAGCGATAGTCTTGGCCCCAGATTACGCTGGTTGCCGCTTGGATGGAGTCCTCTTCGGCTGGGGTGAGATCTTCGCCAAAGCCGTCGAGACGGGGGTCGTGACCCGCGTTGATGAGGGCGATGGTGCGAGCCCACGCGCGGAATGTGTTTGTATCCAAATTGCTGTTCAAGCGGCTAAGAGGTGTACCGCCGTTGGTACGCTCGTTGTCGTTGGTCGACTCGTACTTGCTGATGCGAGCGAAGAGCTTGTTCTCGAAAAGGGAGAACTGGATACCGTAGTCCTTACCTTCTCCTTCAGGAAGGGGAAGGATGGTGCCGAACACGTCGATGTTGGTAGTGGTCGGCGGATTGAAGGTGTCGGACCTGTTGTAGCTGAAGCCCAAGGTGTCGATGAACTCGTAGAACAGGTTCCCTTCGCGGGCCTTGTCCTGGAACTTGCGGAAGTTGCTGAGCGGCTTCACGACGACGCCTGTGGTGGCGGTGTCGGCTTCTTCCTCGCTCCACGCGGAGAGGCGTTGGAAAACGGTTTCCGTCTGGTAGACGCCGTTGATCCAGCGCTCTGGATTGGTCATGGACTCGTAGAGAACATTGCCGTCGAGGTCTGAGATTTGGTTGGGCGACGAGAAGCGGTTCTTAGCTACGTCGTTGCGGAAGCCATAGGTCGCGATGATGCGATCGTCCCAGAGGTAGCTGGTGCCGCCGAGGTTGTAGGAGGTGATCTCTGTCTGCGAACGGTTGGTCGAGGCGGAGTGGTCCTTGAAGGTGTGGGTCATGGAGATGTTTTCCCATGACTCGTTACCGAAGTTGTAGGCGGTGAGGGGACCGGTGTACTGCGTGTAGTCGATGGCTCCCGCAGTGCTGGTCACGGTGCCGTAGGGATCGCCGGGTTGGGCGAGGTAATACGTGCGACGGGTGCTGCCGCCTTCGTTTCTCCAGCCGGTTGGGGTGCCGTCCGCGTTGTTGTTCTCGTTGGCGAGGTAGCGGATGGTGCCGTTGGCAACTTCGTCGCCGCCGGTGAAGTTCAAACGTTGGCGTATGAAGTCTCTGGATACTTCCTCCTTTGAGCCGTAGGCGAGGAACTGGTGGCGACCGAGCCACTTGGCCCAGCCGTCGCGCTCGGTGAAGTCAGGCGTGTAGGCGAGAGCGGCGCGGTATTGGTCGCTGGTGATGCGATTGACGAAGCGATCCGGATCGAAGTCTTCCACGTAGGGAAGGCCAAAGTAGGGGTTTGGCGCTCCGGTGGGCAGCGTAAGGTTGGTGTCGACAAAGAGAGTGGCGACGTTCAGCTGCGAAACGGTGTAGCTGGCGAGCGAGTCGAAGTCTTGGCGGAAGAACCCTGCGGTGAGGAAGAGGTCGTCCGTGATCTTTTGTTCGAGCTCGAGGTTATAGGTTTCGTTTTCGTCCTCGCCGAAGTTCATGGAGAGGATGTTGACCGAAGTGTAGTCGTAAATGGAAGTGTCGGTTACGCCCGGGTAGCGGTAGCTGCCGATGTCGCCGCCGGTTTGCGAGTAGTTGGCCGAAGTGGTCCAGAACTGGTTGTAAGCGGCCGCGGTATCCAAGTCCGACTGAATGCTAGCGACGGATGGGATGAGGCTTTGGTTCGCCGCTGGATTGGTAGCGGTGCCCCAACCGGCGCGGTACTGGCCGGGAGCGGCTTGGAACCAGTTGACGACTTGGCTGTTGGCCACCTGCATGGTAGGACGGCCGTTGGCGATGCCGAGACCAGGCACGTAGAGCGCCGAGTCGGGGTTGGTGAGGGCTTGGCCACCTGAGATACTGACGCCATTGTAGGTGGTTTGGGCGCTGTTCCACTTGCTGGCATCGTAGCCAGGCTGGGCCATGATGTAGGCCCGTACGTCGTCGATGTAGGGAGAGTCGCTACGGCCGACGAAGGGGCCAACGACTTGGTTGGTGTCGAGGATTCTGACGGTTTGGCTGCTGGGATCGTAAGCGGGGCGACCGGCTTCTACCCACTCGGAGACGTAGTCGCGCGGCGTGAGGGTATTGGGACGGTTGTTCTTGTTGCGGAAGCTTTCGAAGCTGGCCTTGATGCGGGTGTCGCCGAATGGCTTGTAGGTCAGGGCGACGTATTCGCGACGGGTGTCGTCGTAGGACGGCTTGCGTTCGAACTCCTTGTCGTCGTGGAGGGCGGCAAAGAAGAGGGCGAGCTTGTCCTCGAGTAGGGGTTGGTTCGTGGATACGCTGAAACGCTTGGATCCGTTTTGGTCAAAGCGGAACTTCACGGAGGTCGACTTGGTGTCGAGCACCGCGCTGGAGCGGCTTTGGTTGACGAAGCCAGCGGGGCTGCCGATGCCGAAGAGCATAGAGCTCGGGCCGCGGCTTACTTCGACTGACTGAACGTTGTAGGTGTCGAGCGGGACGTTGCGGATGGCGCGGTAGAAGTTGATCGAAGCGTCGGGGATGCCGATACCGCGCACACGGTTAGCGATCGCGTTGGTTTGTGGTTGCCCGTCGCCGCCGTGGGTGTAGCCGGCGTTGACGTCGACCACGCCGTCGTTACGCAGCGACTGGACTGAAGGCGTGTAGGTGCCGGACCCTTCAGTGCTGGCTTCGTAGCGGAACAGGTCGTTCACGTCGAGGGAAGCGGTGTCCTCCATCTGCTGCTTGGTGATTACGGAGATCGAGGCAGCGAGGTCAGCTACGTTGGTGTTGAGGCGGGAGCCTGCGAGGGTGTTTTGTTGGCGATAGCCGATGTCGTCCTTGGAGGCGGACACCTCGAAGGGGGAGAGCTCGAAGATTTCTTCAGACTCGTCTTGTCCCTGGAGGCTTGCCGCTCCGACGGTAAGCGCAAGGGCTAGCAGCCATTTCGCTTGGGAATTTTGGGTTTGATATTGGTTTTTCATATCTAGGTGTTGTGATGAAAGGGTGTTTGTAGTGGAATTATGGACACAAAGAGACACCGCTCCTCCCTTGGAGGGGAGGTATGAAGGTGGCGACACGTGCAATTTGGGTACACGGGTGCGCGGAAGTTTGCTCTAATCGAGTCGTTCGCTCGCAGTCGTGATTCTCGCTAGCCGCAGCCGTCTAAAAGGCGGACCAAACGTAAAATACAGATATCTAAAGACAGATGGTTGGGTGTGTAACAAACGGGGAACCGCCGAGTGGAATGAAACCTGCGATTTTCATCCTTCGGCGCCGCTGAAAATTATTGGGGGTATCGCACCGTTGGACAATTAAATCGAAATCTGACAGTACGCAATGGGCCGTCAGCGTTATATCAAAAGATACGTCCTGATGCGACCGAAGGTAAGTTCCTCTTATAGAGTCGGAGCGAACGCGAGTGAGCGCTGCTCGGTCGGGGGATCGATTCCCGCGCCTGACGTTTTTCAAGCGGTGTGGACCTGCTTTTCTCGGCCTTGCATTTCCGGCGGAAGGCTGTCGATGAGGGCGTTTGTTTGTCGGGTGGTTTCCGTGATGGCGTTTTGCAGGCGGTTGTTGAAAACGGAGTGGGCGATCATGGCAGGGATTCCGATGCAGAGTCCTGTTGCGGTGGTTATGAGCGCCTCGCCGATATCGCCGGCGAAAAGCTCGGGCCTGCCCATGCCGCCGGTCGCCATGGTTTGGAAACCTCCGATCATGCCGCTTACGGTGCCCAGCAAGCCAATCATCGGGGATACGTTCGCCACGACGCTGAGGTAGTGTATCCATTGGGCTATGGAGCTCTCTTCGGAGGAGAGCGCGGCGCCCATCTCGGTCTCGAAAGATTCGAGTTCGCTCGGGGAACTGGCTGACTTGAGTTTAGGTAGGGCGCTGGTGAGGGCTCGGCCGAGGGTCGTTTGAGATCCTAGCGCGAGTTGCTGGGCGCTTGGGACGTTTCCTGTTTCGAAAGCGGTGCGGAGGTCATTGAGGAGGCTTGGCGGGGCAAAGTTCTTGGGGCGCGTTTCTCGGTAGCAGTGAATAGCGATGTAGATGAGGGCGAGCGAGCATGCGGCTAGCGGGTACATGGCCCAACCGCCTTGTTGAATCATGGACCAGAGCGAGGAGCTGCTCTCTGGACCCTCGGCGTGAAGGTGAGTCGTTGCGAGCAAGAAGGAGAGTGGGGCTAGGGTACGCTTTTTCATAGGGAGTGGGAGTTGGGTCCTTTTTTTTGGGGGCGGGATTATTGAGGCGGGTGGAGTGGATCGAAATGGAAGGGCTGTGTGGGTCGGGGAAAATCGGATTGGTAGGCTAAAGAGTGTTCGGCGTATCCAAGGTTCTGATATGCTTGAGAGGCGATGGCTCTGAGGGCTGCAAGGTCGCTGCTCGAACGATGCTGTGCGTGGGCAAGGGGAGTGAGGCTGGTCCAAAGGGCGGCCTCGAAGTCTCCCTTTTCCAGTTGGTGTTGGGCTTGTATCTGCCAAGGCAGGGGATGGTCGACGGGAGGAGGGGAGAGGGCCAGCCATCGTTGGGCGTGGACGAGGGCTTCGTCGGAGAGGCCGGCAGCGGCCGCGCTTCGCACGAGAGTCACTCGATAATGCGAATCCAAGCTGGGATGGCGGTTTTTCGGGTGCCAAAGCTTGGCGTAGGAAAGGGCTGAAAGAGCATCTCCTGCGTCCAGAAGCTGCGACAGGTAGCGAGGGAGCAGGCGAGCGTCTTCAAGGGATAGGAGCGAGATGAACTTGGCTCTTTTGAGCGCTTGAGATTCCAGTGAGGCTTGCGGATCGGAAAACGAGAGCGACTCGATGCGGTCGGGTCCGAGGCGTCTTATGGCTTCGCCCTCGGTATCTGGAAGTCGCAACATCACGAAGCTCGCTTGTAGGTCGAGGAGTTCGCCTTCGATCGCTTCTCCGGTGGAGAGGGTAACGGTGTCGGCAAGCGCAACTGCGGGAAACGCCAGTAAAGTGAAAAGCAACTTGGTCATAGGGCAGCTGGTTTCGCTGTGGCGGGAAGCTCGACTGCGGTTCGCTCAAACCGGTCTTGCACATCCTGGTAGCTTGGGTGCTTTTGCATATCGTTTTGGGCGAGGAACTCGGATGCGACTTGCTGGGCGTCCTCGAAGCGTTTGTCTGATTCCAAAATTTGGATACATTTCAAGTAGGCTTCCGCGACTTGGTCGGTTTCGCCCCTGTAGAGCGTGAAGATTCTTTGATAGTAGGCGTACGCTTCCTGGTTTCTGCCGTTTTGCTGGGCCACATGGCCGAGGGCTTGCAGGGCTTTTGCCTTGTGGCTTGGTTTTGCTTGTGGGTCGATGAGGATAGCGCTCGCTGTTTTTTCTGCACTGAGGTGTTGCTCGAGCATTGTTTCGAGATCGAGTTTCAGGGAGAGGGTATCGATGTCGTCTTCGGGAACTTGCAGCAGGTAGGCGAGAGCTTCCTGGAAAGAGCTTCGGTTTCTGTGGTGCTGGGCAAGTCCTAGGAGGGCTTTGCTCGTGTAGTAGGATTCTGGATATGTTTGAAGGATCCTGAAAAAGTATGGGGGCGCTTCGAGGGACTCTATTTCGTTCAAGGCGAAGCCTGCCTCGGCGAGGGCCTCAGGCGGCAGGTCTTCGATTTTGAAGCGGGATGCGAGCTGGAGGGCTTTGAGTTTGGCGGGGGTCTGCTCTCCTGCAGCTCGGTGGGCGTGTATGGCGGCTACGAGGATGCGACTGGCAAGAGGGCTCGGCGCTTCGGGAAGTTCTGGCGGGGACTCGAGTTGATGTATCAGCTCAACGATTCCTTTGGCCTGTGGATTGTTTCCGTAATTGTTTACAGCCTTGGCGAGTTCCTCTTGAGCAACGTGGATAGGAAGGCATTGGGCGAGAAGTTGGGTGTAGGCACCGATGTGCAGGGGAGAGACTGCTTGTTTACTGCGGTATGCTGTAAGGAGGCGGCGAGCTTGCTCGTTTCGGTTCGTGTACAGGAGTAGCTCGCAGCGTTTTTCGAGAGCGAGGAACTCGAGCTCGGCGTCGTCGGTCTCGACGGCCGCGTAGGCAGCGATGGCTGCGTCAACCTTGTTTTGCTCGGACAAGATATCTCCTTGCAGAAAATAGAGGTCGGCCTCGCGAGGGTGCAGCTTGTAGTTTTCCAGCCAAGTTTCGGAGAGCGTGTAGGCTCGCTCGAGCTCGCCGAGGGCGAAGTAGCAGGTTGCTTCCCGGAAAAGGGCTTCGGGATGGAGGAAGCGGGCCTGCGGGTTCTGTTGAATTGCGACGAAGCTGGCGATGGCTTTTTCGAGTTGGTTTGTAGTGAAGTGGCAAATACCGGTCCAGATCAGCGCTTGCTGGGCTACAGGGGTGTCGGGCGCGGCACCTTGGCACTCTTGGAAAGCGGCTATCGCGAGGAGGGAGTCCTTGAGCCTGAAATAGCAGTAGCCTTGGTAGTAGTGGGCGGCTGCTGCGATGTCGGGAGCTGGCTCCCTTTCGACGAGGGCTCGCAGGGACTGTATGGCTTCTGAGTAATTCTCTTGCTCGATTTGCGAGAGGGCGATCCAGAGCAGTATTTGGGGGATGTCTTTGTCTTCTGGATACGCGCTCAAGAAGGATTGGGCAATCCGGGCCGCCTGGTTCCAGGCTCGCATGGACCGGGCGTTGGAGATCCACTCCAGGTGTGCCTCGCGAGCGAGCGGGTTTTGGCTGATGGCGATTGGCTGAAGAAGGATCCATGCTTCGAGAGGGCGGTTCAAGCGAGCGAAGCAGCGAGCTTTGCGCAGGTCGATGCCAGGACCGTAGTCGGGGGAGTCCCGAAGCGTTTCCAACTGGAACTGGAGTTGCTGAATGGATTGGCGGAATTGCTCGCTCCACATGCTTTGCTCGGTACGGAGGGCGGGGGCGAGATTTCGGTACCTTTCTTGTAGCTGATTGATGCGGCGTTCCTGGGCGTCAATCAGCAATGCTTTTGGTGACACGAGGCGGTAGGCCTCCAGAGCTTCGCTTGGGTTTTCGTCGATAAGCTGGTCGGCTACTTGGGTTGCCAGAAAGGTGAGGGTGGCAAGCTCCGGCATGGAGGTCTCGGGCCAAGTTGTATTGAGAAGGTGGATGCGCGCTTCCTCGACGTTTTCGCTTTCAAGTTGAAGTTGGATGAGGCGAAGACGGGCGTAGGTCGCGAGTCGCTGCGAGTTGGGCGCGGCGACGACTTCTTGCAGGATTTCGATCGCTCTGGTCGGCTCGGAGAGTTGAGCTTCGCGCAGGGAGGCCAGATCGCGGAAGGGCGATTTGCCTGCCAGCTTTCTCAGTTCCGCGAAGGCTTGGCGTGCCTCCGCGGTTTGCTCGTTCAGGAGCAAGCTGGAAGCAAGTGTGTAGCGGGCGAAGATTTGGGAGTCTTGCTCGGCCGCGTAGTTTTCTAGGTAGCTTTCGAGGGCGACGATGGCCTCGCTCTGCAAGTTGGCCTTATGGGAGGCGAAGCCGGCAAGGGGGAGGATTTTGGCGGGGAGTTCTCCTTCGAGCCAAATCGGTTCTGCAGCGTAGTTGTGGCGAATGGAATTGAAGGCATGCGCGGCATGATGGAAGTCGCCGCGAACGAGGGCTTGGCTACCTGCGTCGATGAGTTCGGGTAGGGTACGGTATTCGATTTCCTGCGACGCGGAGAGGGATACGCACAGGCATGTACATGCGATGGCTCGTCTCGCTTTTTGGAGGCGAGCGCGGCGTATCGATTTTTTGGGTGCGCGAGGGCTAGGGTAACGGAGTTGGGAAGTGCGAGGCGGTTTAGAGGAGCATCGCGAGTTGGTTCTTGCGATCATTGATCTCGAAGCGTGAATCGTCGAGCAGTGAAGTAAGATCGAGAGCGTCGAGGCCGAGTTCCTTGCAGGCACGCTTGATGTGCTC
Source organism: Pelagicoccus enzymogenes (assembly GCF_014803405.1). Classification (NCBI taxonomy): domain Bacteria; kingdom Pseudomonadati; phylum Verrucomicrobiota; class Opitutia; order Puniceicoccales; family Pelagicoccaceae; genus Pelagicoccus; species Pelagicoccus enzymogenes. Next base: position 13,716 of record NZ_JACYFG010000003.1, on the reverse strand, counting down.
TGGGGTGGTGGCGTCGGGGTCGTAGCCGCCTAGCTGGTCGGCGAACCAGATGGCGAGGGAAAGGATGCTGGTCTCCCGCAGGTGGGAGTGGGCGTGCAGGGGGCTGTTCTGGTTCTTGATGGGTTGCCAGATTGTCGTTTCGAACTTCCAGTTGTTGAGCACTTCGGCGCCGACGCGGTAGTGGCTGAGTCCGAGAAGTTCCTGCTCCACCTCGATCAAGGGGCGTTCCTCGAGGTGTTCGGTGATATCGAAGGCTTTTTCGATGCGCTCGAGGTAGAGGTTGATGGCGAGCTTTCCGACTTGGTGGAGCAAGCCCGTGATGTAGGGAGCGTTGGTTTCGAAGCCCGCCCGGTTGGCGATGACCTCCGAGATGATTGCCACTTCCAAGGAGCGGTCGGCGAAGGCGGTCGCGGTTTCGCCGTAGACGGGGAGGGCCTGGTAGAAGGCTTCCTTTTCCACCACCATCTTGAGGATGCTTCGCAGTTCGTTGAAGCCGATGCGGCTGATGGCGGTGCCGATTTCGTTGACCTTGATGGTGCCGGCGTAGGCGGCGCTGTTGGTGACGCGCAGCACTTGGGCGGCGAGGCCGGGGTCCATCTTTACCAGTGAGGAAATGTAGTCGAGCGAGGCGTCCTCGTTGTTGAGGAGTTGGTTCAGCCGAGTGTAGATCCGAGGAGAGGTCGGAAGGCTCGCTGCGTGCTCGATGAGCAGCTCTAGATTGATCTTTTCGTTCGGTTTACTGGACATGCGTACGATGCGACTCGTTGGACAGTGTCCAAGAAAAGGGGCCCTGCAAGGGCGAGCGAGTAAAATCGCCCTGCGAGTCTAGGGAGATAGGCATGAAAAGAGCCCAGTCCTCGGGGAACTGGGCTCTCGAAAAGGAGGCAAAGGGCCGGGCCGCTCCTTACCAGAAGACGACGTAAAGGGCGATGGTAGCGGCGACTACCACGCCGCCCCAGAACTTCGCTATCGGAGAGGTCTCGAGGGCGATCTCCTTGTTTTCCGGCATCACTACCTTTTGCTTCAAGGGGCTCGCTAGGGTAAGGATAGCGCCTACGGCGATCACGATGAAGAAGCAGATGGCCATGCGGTCGAGGAAGGCCATGGAGTCGGCGTACCACCAGCCGTTGCTGACCATCCACGGGCCGATCAGCCACTTGAAGGACGCGTAGGCCACCACGTTGGTCCCGATGCCCACCGCTCCGAAGTAGCGAGGGGTGCGGGGGGAGAAGAAGCCGAAGATGAAAACGGCCAAAATGCCCGGCGAAATGAAGCCTTGGAACTCTTGGATGTAGGCGAAGATGCTGCCGAAGTTGTCCAGCTTGGGAGCGACGAAGCCAGCGAGGATTACGAAGGCCACCACGAAGAATCGCCCGACCTTGACCAGCTTTTCCGGATCGTTTTGCCCGGTGAACTTGGAGTACAGGTCCATGGTGGCGATGGTGGAGGCGGAGTTGAGCATGGAAGCCAGGGAGCTGATCACGGCGCCGCAGAGGGCCGCGAGCACGAACCAGGAGATCCATGGGTAGGGCCGCACCAGATTGCGCACCAGCACCGGGAAGGCGGAATCGTAGTCGTAGCCGACCAGCTTGTTGGCGGTCTCCACGAGTGGGTCCGCTGCGGCGGCCTTGGCTGCGAGGGAGTTGATGCTGGCTGCCAACTCCTGGGAGCCGAGGCTGGAGGGAAGGGCTGCCATTTCGCCGGCGAGGGAGGCGTTGCGGGCGAAGACCTTCGCAGCCAGATCCGGCTGCAAGTCCACGAAGGACTCGTCCACTTCGAAGACGACCTGCTCGCTGGCGGCCTCCACGTTGCGCAGGTTGCGTTCCGCGGCGGATTCGTGCAGGTCGCCGCTGAAGAGGTTAAAGGCGAGGATGCCGGGAATCACCACCACGAAGGGGATGATCAGTTTCAGGAAGGCGGCGAACACGATACCCTTTTGGCCTTCCGCCAGGGACTTCGAGCCGAGGGTTCGCTGCACGATGTACTGGTTGAGGCCCCAATAGAAAAAGTTGGGGATCCAAAGTCCGATCAGGAGAGCGGTCCATGGGATGTCGGTGTCCTCCTTGGGGCGGATCATGTGCACCTTGCCGCCCGAGCCGTTGGGCCCGTTTTGGGCGACAGCCTCGCCGTCGACCCCGTCGTTGAGCAGCATGAAGCGCTCCCAGCCTCCGGCTCCTTCCAAGTCGGCCACGGTGGCCTCGGAGTTTTGCACCTTGGTGAGGATGAGCTCCTCAGCGGGCTTCTGCTCGAGCAGGTTGAAGGCGAAGACCATGACGACCACGCCGCCGAGCACCAGGGCCACGCCCCAGACGAGGTCGGTCCAGGCGCAAGCCTTCAGGCCGCCGATAAAGACGTAGACCGCTGCGAAGGCAGCGATGAGCCAGCACATGGCGGTCAAGCTATTGATGACGGGTACGTCGTTGTAGTACTCGGAGACGAACTTGGCTCCGGAGAAGATAACCGAGGAGGTGGTTACGAAAACGAGGGTGACGATCGCGGGGATGGCCATGGCCAAGCGGGCTACCCCGTCGAAGCGGTACTCCAGGAATTCGGGAATGGTGTAGAGGCCTGCCTTGAGGAACTTGGGAAGGAACCAGAACGCCACCACCACCAAGGTGAGGGCGGCCATCCACTCGTAGGAGGCGATGGCCATGCCCAGCCAGTTGGCCGAGGAACCGGACATGCCCACGAATTGCTCGGTGGAGATGTTGGCGGCGATCAGCGAGAAGCCGACCAGCCACCAGGTAAGCCCGCGACCGGCCAGGAAGTAGTCGCTGGCGTTGCTGCCGCCTTCGTGCTCGGGCGTACGGCTTTTCCAAATACCGAGGGCGATGACGCCGACCACGGCGACGATGAAGAGAGTTACTTCGAGGAGTAGCATACTTTTACGGGATTATATGAATCAGAATCAGGGGAAGCTGAGAGGTGTATTGTCCAAAATTACGACGGTCAATCATTCGCTGGGCAGGCTCTGCTGTATCAGTTAAAGAAGCGATGGTTTCCTGTTTTAATCGTTGAATAGCAGCTTCTTGTTGCCGGATCCCCCTTTTGGGGGAGCGAGGGCGCTGGCGGGTGGTTTCGAGCTCAGTCCTCTTGGGTAAGCTGCCGCCAGTAGCGTTCGGGAGCTTGCAGGAAATTCCGGGTGAAGGAAACGTGCTCGAGCTGCTCGTAGGAAACCGTTTCCAAGCCGAACTCGTCGAACCTCCAGATCTCGGCCTGCGGGACGCTGAGGATGATGGGGGAGTGGCTGGCGATGATGAATTGGCAGCCTTGCTGGGCCATCTCGAAAATGAAGAGGGCGAAGGCCAGCTGGCGCTGCGGGGAGAGGGCGGCCTCTGGTTCGTCGATCAGGTAAAGTCCGCCAGGGTGGACGCGCGATTTGGCGAACTCGAGGAAGCCTTCGCCGTGGGAGAAGTCGTTGAGGTCGCGGCCGTAGCGAGCGTTGATGGCTCGCTTGTTGCCCTCCATGTAGCCGCGCACGCGAGCGTCGTCCTTGAAGTGCTCGATATAGCCGTCGAAGGTTTTTTCCATCTCCTTGTTGCGGCGGATGAAGTTGAAGAAGTCCTCGGCCCGCAGGAAAAAGCCCTTGCCGGTGCGCTTGCTCCAGCCGAGGCGGAGCGATTGGGCGAGAGGGCGGATTTCCGCGAGGGTGGGGTCTTGGTCGAGGGCGGAGTCGCCCACGCTAATCCGTTTGGAGGCGATGGCGATGGACTCGAGCAAGCTGGACTTGCCGCTGCCGTTCTCGCCGACGAGGAAGAGGATGCTGGAGGTGATTTCCCGTTCCACGAGGCTTGCCACGAAAGGTAGCGAGAAAGGGAAGGCGGAATCGTCGCTTGGAGTGGGGCAGTGGATACGCTTCAGATGCGGCATAGTGGTAATGGCAGGGCGCGGCGCTAGTCTTGGTTCAGCGAAGGGCACAGAGTGGTGTCCTAGGAATCGCGACACAAGGTCGCTTCCTACAAATCGGCGCTTCGCGGTTGAATTGGCAGAGGCGATTCGTAGCGTGCAGGCCACATGAATTCAAACACCCACCCTTTTCACAGCCCCGCCAAACTGGTCGACTGGTCGACCCTGACTCCCGACAAAATCGCCGCAGACATCGAAGCTGCCCTTGCCGAAGCGCAAGCGGAGATCGACGCGATTTGCGCGGTAGCTCCGGAAGAGGCGACGTTCGAAAACACCTTTTTGGCCCTCGAGTCGGCCGGCGAGACCTTGAGCCGAGCTTGGGGGCGGGTGGATCACTTGACATCGGTCAAGGACAGCGAAGCCCTGCGGGAGGCCCATCGAGCCATGCTGCCGAAGGTGACCGAATACTCCTCCCGCATCCCGCTCAACGCGGCGCTTTGGTCTGCCTTGAAAAGCTTCGCGGAAAAGCCCGAAGCCGCTCAGCTCACCGGAATTCAGAAGCGTTACTTCGATGAAACCCTTGCAGACTTCAAGCAAGCTGGCGCCGACTTGCCCCAGGAGAAGAAAACGCGCTTGGAGGCCCTGAACCAGGAGCTCGCCCAAAAGACCAAGAGCTTTTCCGACAACGTGCTCGACTCCACCAACGCCTACGAGCTGCTCATCGACGACGAGAGCCGCCTCGCTGGCTTGCCCGATTCCGCCAAAGCGGCCGCTCGCCAGAGCGCCAAGTCCAAGGGGCATGGCACCGACGAAAAGCCTGTATGGAGATTTACACTACAAGCTCCCTCCTTTTTCCCGGTTCTGAAGTACGCGGACGATGCGGAGCTGCGTAAGACGATTCACCAGGAGGCGGCCAAGATCGGCTTCAAGGACAAGTGGGACAATACGGAGCTGATTCGAGAAATCCTGAAGCTGCGCCAAGAAAAGGCGGAACTGCTCGGCAAGAAGAACTTCGCGGACCAAGTGCTGCAGCGTCGCATGGCGAAGTCCGGCGACTCCGCCCTTTCGTTTACCGACGATCTCTACCGCAAGTGTAAGGAAGCCTTCGAGGCTGAGTTCGACGAGCTCGAAGCCTTCGTTGCCGAAAAGACGGGACAAGCCAAGGACCATCTGGAGCCTTGGGACGTTAGCTACTGGTCCGAGAAGCTGCGTTTGGAGAAGTACGACTTCGACGACGAGGCCCTGCGTCCTTATTTCCCGATCGACGGGGTGCTGGATGGGATGTTCCGCATCGCGGAGCGTATATTCGGTTTGCGGATACAAAATCACGAAGGACCAGAGAATAGCTGGCATCCTGATGTAAAGCTCTACGATCTTTACGATGCGGGAGGGGAGTTGCTCGGCTACTTTTACGCGGACTGGCACCCGCGCGAAGAAAAGCGCGGCGGCGCTTGGATGAACTATTTGGATACAGGCGCTCCGCAGGCGGACGGCAGCCGTTCGCCGCATGTGGGATTGATCACGGGCAATATGACGGAGCCGGTCGACGGTAAGCCAGCCTTGCTCTTGCACAACGAGGTCGAGACCGTGTTTCACGAATTTGGGCACCTCTTGCACCACCTCTTGGGGCAGGTCGACATCAAGTCGCTCAATGGGGTGAACGTGGCTTGGGACTTCGTAGAGCTGCCCTCGCAGATCATGGAGAACTGGTGTTGGAATCGCGAGAGCCTAAACCAGTTTGCCCGTCACTACGAAACCGGCGAGCCCATCCCGCAGGACCTGTTCGACAAGATGGTGGCAGCTCGCAATTTCCAGAGCGCGTCCTTCACGATGCGACAGCTTAGCCTCGGCAAGATGGACCTTGAGCTGCACGTGAATCCAGAAAACTACTACGAGGGCGATTTGGATGGGAAGATCCGCGAAGCGATCTCGGGCTACTTGGCCAAGCTCAAGACAACGCCCAAGAGCATGGTTCGCCGCTTTGGCCACCTCTTCTCGAGCCCGGTCGGCTACGCCGCTGGGTACTACTCCTACAAGTGGGCGGAGGTGCTCGACGCGGACGCGTTTACGCGCTTCGAGAAGGAAGGGATCTTCAACGAGGAAACCGGACGCGCCTTCCGCGATTGCATTCTTTCCAAGGGCAACTCCGAGGATCCGGCCAAGCTCTTCAAAGACTTCATGGGCCGCGACCCGGACCCGCAAGCATTGCTCGCGCGCTGCGGTTTGGCTTAGGCTTTATGGCTTTTCCTGTCCCCGTTCGGAGTACTGGCGGGGACGGCTTCAGCTGCGTAGAATTTTCGACATGGGCCGCCCCTTGGCCAGCTCGTCGACAAGCTTGTCGAGGTAGCGGATTTCTCGCATGGTCGGGTCTTCGATCGCTTCGATGCGTACCCCGCAAATGGTGCCTTTAATCGCCTCCCTCAAGGGGTTGAGGGCGGGAGCTAGGTCGAAGAAGGTTTGGAAGTCGGTGCCGTTCTCAAGGATGGCTTCCAACTGCTTCTGGCTGTAGCCGGTCAGCCAACGGATAATTTCGTCCACTTCCTCTTTGCTGCGGCTTTTTCTCTCCGCTTTGGCAACGTAGTGTGGGTAGACGCTAGAAAAGCTTGTAGTGAAAATGCGGTGACCAGCCATCTTTGGAAGCGTTGGAGTGGGAGCCAGTACTTGTGGCTCCGGCTTGATCGAGAGTCAAGGTAGCTAGATCGAAAGGAGACAGGACTTCTGCTTGTTAATTTTAATGGATCCCTCCGAGATGTGGATCAGCCCCGCTTGTTGGGCGGCGAGGAGGACTACTTGAAGCCCAGGCGAAGACAGTTCCCAGTCCTGCGCTCTTTGCTTCATCTTTTCGCTAAGCTCGGAAACCGAGAGGGAATCTCCCTTGTGCTTTGCTAGTTTGAAGAGCAAGGCTGATCACAAGAGGATACCGACGAGAGGGAAAAGCATGGATTCGAACATTTTGGCAGGATCTCTCTATAGGGGTTCGGTCGAGGGTTTGGCGGCTCCTCGCGTTTCATAGAGTTCGCGGACGGAGTCCCGAAGCAGCAGGATGAAGGTGAAGATTCCAAGGGCTGTACCGAAAGGGAACTGAAGGACGTTGAGGGCGCCGACGACCAGCGAGAAGGTTCTGTTTTTTCGCTTCTTGATGAAGATTCCGGACAGGAGGTTCCCAACGCCGCCCACTACGATGGCGCCGCCGAAGAAAAGGTAGAACCACTTGAAGAGGGCAAAGAATTCTTCGGGTGGCGGCAGGTTGTTGTTCGTATCAGCCTTGGTCCACATCTCTGGATTGGACATCACGGTGTTCATGATGAGGTAGTGGGCCAACATGAATAGCAGGCCGATGAGGGACAGCCCTGCCAGTACCAAGTGGAAGATACCGAGGAGGCGGAGTTGGTCTTGGTCAACCTTGCGTTGATCGCGAAGCAGGGGTGGCAGTTCGTTCATGGAGTTTGGGAGAAGTGGGGTGCTGGGGGCTGGATTCGTAGGGGCGAGCTAGAAGGAAACGTTCAAGAGGCTGATCGCTCGATTTCGCGCATCGTATTGCCAGCCTAGCTTCGTTGTAACGCGTTTTCCCACATGCTCGTAGAGTAGGCCGCCGTCTTTCCAGGTGAAGGGCTGGTCGTGAAGGCTTTCGTACCGTTCGTGTTCGAAGACGAAATGCTCCGTCTCGGCCTTCGCTTTAACGGGCTTAAGTACGAAGGTTTCGATATCTTCCTCCTTGGGCGGCAGCTTGACCTTCTGCCTCGGGCTTGGGCTTGGGCTTGGCAGGGCTTCGTCGGCGCTAGGCGTGGAGACGTCGTTAGGCGTGTTTGCGAAGCTGTGGGTGGCGGCAAATTGGATCAGGGCGAGGGTAACAAGGCTTGGCTTTATTTTTCGGATTAGGGGTGTCTTATTTCAGGGTTGGTTTGATGTAGTGAAAATACAACTACGAGAGTGCTGCCATTTGTAGAGGTCGCTATCTTGGCAAGCGTTCGCATATCATCTTGATCTCTTGGGAGGCGCGAAAAAGAGAAAGAGGTACAAGCCAATGTTCACAAGGGGAACCAAGAATAGCAGCAGCATCAAGGGGTGGAGACCGGCGTTGCGGGCTCGAGGCACGTGGATGCAGCCGATCTTGTATAGGACAGCTATTAACAGAAAAAAGAGGGAGAGTTCTTCTCGCAGCTCGCGGGAGTCCGGTAGCGCCAAGACTATCCCGATCATCCCCGCGGTGAAAACGACCAGCCAAGATGACCACCTGAGAAAGAACTGTTTTCGGTTCAGCAATCTAGGCATTAACCAAGTGCCCTTTGTTCGGTGCGGCGGGCGATTCGAAGTTGAGCGTTCGAAGTCCGCGAGCATTTGACTGTTGATTTTTCGCTTTTCTAGTTCGCTCCGGATGAGATCGATGGCTGCCTTCTCGTATTGCTTGCGCTCGTGGGTCGCCGCGCGGGCGAGCCGGTCGTTGGTCCAATTTTCGTAGGCCGTAGAGTGCATGTTTCGACGCTTCCTGTCCGTTTGCTGCGAGATCTATTGCGGTCCGATAACAGTTGGAAGATCAGCGGAGGCTACCATTTTTCGATCGTGTCGTGCTTGCGCACGAGCCCGTCCTCAACGACGCGCACGTAGATTCCTCGTAGGTGCAGCTTCTTTCCCTCTTCCGAGTTGATGTAGGCAAGGGCTTCGGAGCCGAAGCGTTCCGCGAACTTTTTGCATCCGTTGTGAGGGATGCTGGTGACCTCGACGGTCGCTGCGCCGATTCGCAAGCGCTCTCCCGGCTGCAGGTTCTCCTCGCTGAGGTCGAAGTCGACGCAAAGGTTGTCGCCTGCCAAGGCCCGTCGCTCCTCGTCCTGTTCGATGACCTGGAGCACTCGATAGTTCATTACGGAGATTTGCACATCGGGATGAGGCGATCCATCCGGCAGCGACTTCCAGCAGCCTCTGGCCCAGTGGTCTCCATCGGTGCCGCTCTTCGCCGAGAGCAGGCAGGAGTCCAAGATTTTTCGCTCGTTGGTTGCGGGGCGGGCAACGATCATCTTCACCGTTCCGCTTTGCTTAGGAGCGTCGAGGATATATTCAATCTGCTCTTCGAATTGAGATGTTGTGACGTGATTCATGCGTTTTTCTGGAAGCAAGGCTTAGGTTTTAGGCGTGGTCATTTCGAAGGCGCTTAAAGACTGCCTCGCGATGATAGATCGTATCCGCTTTTCAGTAGAGAGCTATCGTTTCACGAGAGGTAGTTTCAATTGAACGTAACAAATCCCGATGAAGGCGAGGGGCCAGGCAACCCCTTTGATGACGATGGAATCCATCGGCCAGCTAGCGAAGGCAACGATGAAGAAGGGAAGGTAGTACCAAATAGCGCTTGAGGGCACTCCTATTTTCTTGCCGCAGTTTTCGCAGTTCGCAGCGTTCGCGGGGCCAAGTGTGAGTTTTCTGGAAACGCTCAATCCTGGCTCGTTGCAGTGAGGACAGTTTTGCATTTGTCTTACGGCGATCGGCGCTGGCTGGAGTGCGGGGCAGGAAAGAATGGGGCGTTATCCTGATCTACTGAATGCCCAGCTGTTCCTTTATCTTTCTTAGGTCTTCCAGCACGTCTTTGTTAGTTTGGGCGAACAGGTAGAACATGACGAAGGCGTTTACGAATGGGATGAGGGCAGGCAGTATCAGGATCATGCTTTTCCCCTTTTTGTTTATAAGGTAGATGACCATTCCAAGGATGATTGCCGTGTAGATCATCAGCGGAAGGAACATGAGGACTCCTCCTGGGGGTGGTGTTTGTGTGGTATCCATATTTTACTGCGTTTCGGGCGTACTTCCGGTTTACATAATCTGCTATCAAAGGTGGGCTAGGCTCCAGACGAGCGCATTGCCTCTTCTCTCTTTTCTTTCCAGTCCAATATCCAGTTCCATTCGGGCAATCCATTCCGGACAGGGCCGATCGTAAGGTAGATCCAAGGTATCCTTTATCTCCTTCCATGTCTTTCCACTTTGGGAGCGAATCAACTCTTGGTGTATTGAATCTCTGAATTCGATGTACTTCATTTCGCGTAGACAGCGGAAGCTGGTTCCTAGTGCTTATGCGTGTCGATTCTGCCGGATGCCCGTTTTGTCAAAGCTCCTCCGTTTCGTAACGTTTCAATCGCTTCGCGAGTCTGCGATCAGAAATGGCGTCAAAGATAACGTCCGAAAAGTTTCGCAAATTAGTAGAGGTGCTGACTATTAGATACCTTTAACCAATAACGAAAAAACGAATACGCCACTGCCTGAAGGCTCAGCTACCTTTTTGCGAAAGATTCCGGACACTAAAAGGTCCCTTTATTGTTCTCTATCTTTTATATGCTTCTTTTCGATGTGCTACCCTTACAACTACAACGGTGATCACTTCATCGTAGATTTGGTAGAGGACCCGATAGTCACCATGTCTGATCCTGTACTTTTCCTCTCCTGAGAGCTTCTTGGACTGAGGAGGTCGTGGATCTTCGGACAACGCCTGAATCTTCTCAATGATCCTATCTCTGTCTTTCTTCTGGATCTTTTCTAGTTCCTCTGCGGCCGACCTTTTGATCTCGATCTTATAGTCGGCCATCGCTCTTCAAGCTCTTCAGGAAAGTCTCGAAATCCATGGTCGGTTCGCTTTCTCGATCCCTAAACGCTTGGAGATCATCAAGATCTTCGGACAAAGATTCCCTGATCGCTTGGTTGACCAAGTCGGATACCGATGAGGAAGCTTCGGCGGCTTTCAGTTTCAATGCCTTGTGCAGGTCATCTTCGAAGTAGACGGTTACTCGTTTCATGGGGTATTGCTAGCGTTATAGCGCTAAAACGTCAATTCTTCATTTTTTGAGAGAACGTCGAGGCCTCACGCGGAGGGGGGCGCGCCCCTCGGAGTTGTGAGCACCGACTTGATATGCTCTTCTTTTTTTATGGAGTAGATCTCAACAGGGACCTGATCCTTGAACATCGAGTCCTTCTCGTGATTCATGCCATTCTTCTTTGCGACTCGAATGGATGCCTTGTTTTCAGACTCGATGATCGATATCAGACGAGGAAAGCCGAGCTCATGAAATCCATAATTCTGTATGGAAAGAGCAACTTCCGTCCCTAAACCTTTATTCCAAAATTCAGGGTGAAGGCGATAGCCTAGCTCGACCTCGTCGCATCCATCTATTTTTTGGTCGTAGAATCCGCAGTAGCCGATAATTTTCTTGGTCTCTTTTAGCGTGACGGCGAATAGACCGTATCCTTTTAGTTCATACCGTCCCAAGCACCAATCGACGAATTCTTGGCATTTCTTTCTGTCGTATGGTCCGCTTAACGAGAAACGCATAACTTCCGAATTTCCTAGGAACGATAGAGCCCCTTCGACGTCGTCAGGTTTGAACCAACGCAAGATGGTTCTGTTTGTCTCAATCGTTTTCATTGTTCTGCATCGCCGAGTACAGGCGGCGAGCGCTTGCGCTCGTTGCCTGATACGACTTGTTGGGTCATTTTGATTTTCTCGGAACTGTTTGCAAAACCTCATCTGCATCTATGGGAGTTGGTACTCGTGGCATAGTGAATACACTCTCATCCAGTTTTTTTTCTTCCATCCTAATTAGCGTTAGTTTGCCTGAATCGCTCCCAAAGACGTATTCGACGTAGTTTGGAATGTTTTGGGGTAAGTCGTGTTCCTGGGTAATTGCTCGGAATAGATCATGAAACTCGAGGAAGCAGGAAGTAGGAGTTGCTTCATCGTACTCAATCGTTGCTGTTAAAGATCCATCTCTTGAATTTATTACACACTTTCCGATTTGGTTGGTCGTTTCGAGTTCAAGCTCCGCTAGCTTTTTAGAAAAGAGGTCTTGAATTTCGGTGTAATCGCCTGACTGGATACTATACAACCCCTTCCACGCTATAGCTTTTGTTCCTTCGTTCAAATCAACCTGTAGCACAAAAGTTTTACCCTCTGGGTACTCTGCTTCTAGTCTGATTTTGGGGTGTTTAATATAAAACAGAGTTCGTTTCTTTTCTTCTCCAAGGAAGTTGCGTTGGACGTAGTCGTACTCTAGGATGCCCTGAAACTCGCTATTTGCAGTGAGGCACGGTGATTGCGTCCAAAGTGCACTTACCACGCAGGTCAGATATTTGATATTCTGTAGCCTTCTCATCCTTTTCTACCCAATCGCCGAGGTGTCACGATGGAGACAGCGGAGCTGCCGGAATTGTGACCACCGACTTGTGTGTGCCCGGCATGGGCACGTTGTAATTGGGTGAAAGTCCCATGTTCATGAACTGCATAAATACCTATGAAAGAACTAGATTATGGCAACTGCGGAATCGCGAGGTTTCGTGGGAAGGAAGCCTACGTCAAAGGTGCGGGCCTACGAACAGAAACGGGATATAAGGCCGGTATGGCGGGTGAGCTGGCACAACGCAGCGAAACCCTCAGTTCAGCCATGCAGGTAAATCCCGAGGTCGCGCATCGAAACAGCGTGCTCTTACCCGGGGAGGCCTCGTCCACGCGCGGTGTCGGTTTAGATCTACCGTCAAGACATCGCGGTTCGTCCAGCGATGGACGCATTGAGGGGCGAGGAGTCAGCCGAGGTCGTAGTAGTCGCGTGAAACGAGCCGGGAGTAGCTGCCGACGGATGATCCGTCCAGCGAAGGTGTCCGGATGGCTCACCCGCGGCGAAGGACCGAACCTAGGAGGCGGAAACGACCGGACGCGGCTATGAGCAATCATGCGACGCAGTCCGAGGAGAATGGAGTTCCGCAGAACGGTCTGCTGGAGCAGGTCTTGAGCGAATCCAACCTGAACGCGGCGTGGAAGCGCGTGCGATCGAACAAGGGGGCTCCGGGCGTCGACGGAATGTCGGTCGAGGACTTCCCCGCGTTCGCCCGCGAGCACATGCCGCGTCTGAAGGACCAGATCCGCGAAGGCCGCTACGCTCCGGCTGCAGTAAGAAGAGTCTGGATACCCAAGCCGAACGGAGAGGAGCGCCCCTTGGGCGTTCCCACCGTATTGGACCGGGTTATCCAGCAAGCCCTAGCCCAGGTTCTGGGTCCCGTCTTCGACGCGGACTTCAGCGACCGGAGCTACGGGTTCAGGACGGGGCGCCGGGCGATCGCCGCCGTCGAACGGGTAAGCCAATGCAGCAAGGATGGATACGGCTGGGGAGTGGAGTGCGACCTGAAGAGCTTCTTCGACGTCGTAAACCACGACCTGCTGATGCATCGCGTCGGCCTGAAGGTCCGCGACAAGCGCGTGCTGCGCTTGATCGGCAAATACCTTCGTGCGGGCGTGAGGCTGGAGGACGGGACCACCGAGAAGACTCCGAAAGGGGTTCCTCAAGGCGGCCCCTTGTCGCCCTTGCTGGCCAACATCATGCTGGATCCTCTCGATCGGATGATCGAGGGGACGGGGCTGCCGTCGGTTCGCTACGCGGACGACTTCCTCGTGATGGCGAGATCGAAAGCCAGAGCCCTTGAGGCCTTGGCCGAGATCCGCCGCTACGTGGAGTGCAAGCTCAAGCTATTGGTCAACGAGGACAAGACGCGGTAAGCGGTACAAATTCCGCCCCCTAGACGCTTGATTGTCGATCCGCTATTTTTCCTTCATGTCTACCGAACGAGGGAAACGATACACTGCAGAACAGAAGCAAGAGCTCTTGGAGCTCTTCCGCCAAAGCGGGATGAACGCGTCGCGCTTCTGCAAGGAGATGAACGTGAGCTATCCCACGCTCAGGCGCTGGCTCGGCCCGGAGTCGGCCAAGCCGGTCCAGTTCGTCGAGCTCGACGGAGCCGAACGGGGCGAAGGGAGCTTGAGCGTGGCCTTGCCAAACGGAATCTGGGCGGAGTTCCCGCTCTCCGCCGAGAGGTCCGTCGTCGCGGACTGGATACGGGAGCTGAAGG